>DASTZT010000577.1:0-6988 GCA_035764225.1 Ktedonobacteraceae bacterium | reverse complement strand
GCCTCACTCACTTCGAGGCGATGCGGATCGAGGTAATCGCCTAACCCAAGCTCCACGCTATATTCCCAACCATCTTGCTCCTGCTGGCCCTCCGGGTCCTGGAGAAATGTCTTTTCATATTGCGTGTTCTGCTGTCGAGAGGAAGCATGAGAAAGTTTCTCAACAATCGAGCTGGTGGTGGTTTCTTCGACTACCAATATGCCAGGAGGATGCGGCAGGCGGAACTGGGTGTGATCGTGGAATATTCTGAAGACCAGCGTACCCAGCGGTCCCTCTTCTGCATGCTTTACAATGCTCCACATACAGCGTTCCCGCTCCTCTGGAGGCCCCCAGTGCTCTATCGAGGTGGAGAAGTTGCCCCCGTCGTAGAAAAAGCCTGCTTGCTGGAATTGCTCGTGAAGAGGTTGCAGCAGTGCTCGTCCGTAGACGCCGTACGCGACCTCGCCAGCTCGATCAAACACGCTGAACAATTCCTCTTGATTCTCTTCCAATACGGGTTGCCACTTCTCCTGCAAATACTGCCGACTGTAAGTGGCGAGCGTGTGGATGGTGACTTCCCTTTTCTCCGCGAGAAACTCTTTTAACGGTTTCATCAAATGAAGCTCCTTTCAGCTTTCCGTAACATACATAATGAATAAGCCCATTGGGTCGAACGGAACGACTGCTCAGCAAATGCTGGAGCCGCTCCGAACGCTAGAAGTGCATTTTCTGTAAGTAGAGAATGGCTTCTGTCCTTGAACATACGTTGAGCTTGCCGTAGATACTTGTCAGGTACTTCTCGATGGTCTTTTCTTTGAGTCCGAGTTCACGCGCGATACGAAAGTTCGCTTCGCCATATTTCAGACGCGCAAGCACCTGAATTTCGCGCCTGGTCAAATGGGTAGCTGTGTGCGCTATCGGAGTGGATAACAGCACCCGAACGTGCTGACTCAAAAAGCTCCTACCGAGAGCTGCTGTTCTGATAGCCTGCACGAGGTCTTGCTCTGAAGCATTCTCGTCCAGTAAGCTGCGAACTCCTTGCTTTACTAACATCTGTGCTGTCTCAGGATGCAGGTTTTGTTGTATAGCAACAACTCCGTAACGAATTCTCTGCTCTTGTAGCTGTTTTGTCAATGCAAGGCAATCAGAAATAGCGATAGATGGGCTAAGTACCACGATCTGCTCTGCTGCTGTGTCGGTAACTGCTAGAACGTCGTGGATGGTGCTCAGGCTAGCAGTGACGTGAATACGATCAAATGTGGCGATGACGTGCTGGAGGGCCAGACGTGTGAGCAGATGAGCATCAACCAGAATAATGGGCAATGACTGTGCTTTGACAGCCTGATTGCACATATTCCTGGGCTGCGGCTTGAGATTACGAATATCTTGTGCCATATGCTTTGTCTCCTCTCACGACTCTACGCTCCTTTTGCGTACACGCAAAAGATCGTCTCTAGGGGTTCGGCCAGGGCTCGCCAGTTGGATTGTTCAAAAGAGAGAGAATGGAACAGCCTAAGGTAAAGAGATCGAAATGACTCGACGGGTGTATCTGTAAGACGGTAAGCACTACGAGTGCTACAGAAAGAGTGTAGCGTTGGGCAGTCGGGGACAGTATTGCCTGAGATAGATACAAGGCAGTAGTGGTATAGGCGCGAATCAGAGGGTCTTGAGGCTGCATTCTTCTCCTCCCCATTAAGAGGGTACACATCTCTTGCTGACAACATTGTTACCAGTGCTGGTTGCTATGGCTTTCCAGTTCTCTCTGCCAAGAGCATAGTTTATTTTTCTTGACATCTTCTTCGCACTTACTTCGCACAGGTCAGGTTAACACGCTCACATGCTAGCAAAAACGCTGTGTAATCGTGGTTTGAAGCAACTTCTCTTCCTGGTAATTTGCCGGTAAGGGTTTTAAGACATGATCTACACGATATCGATACGACTCTCCTGTCGCCAGGCACAGGAGACAACAACGGAGGAGAAGATAACCATGCTAAATACAATCTTTCAAGCCCCTATATTCCAGATCCTCTTATTCCTGAATATTGCTACTGCTGGATTAGTGACGGGAGGCGTGATGGTGATGGCGGCTGCCTATACTCCCCTCCTGGCCGATTTGCCACAGCGCGAAGCAATCATGATCCACCAGGGGATGGGGCGCTATATTGATCGCTACCAGCCAAAGATGGCCTGGGCCGCCCTCGCAACCGGCATAATTGAGTTAGGGTTCAGCCATGATATCTGGCAGACGCTCTGTGTTATCCTGGGAATTCTGGGTATTGTGGGTCTGATCGTCATCTCACGTACTACGAGCATTCCCCTGGCGAAAAAAATTGTCGCGTGGACGCCCTCTGCTACAAAATCCCTGGAGCAGCTCAAGAATCGCTGGATTCAAGTTCACTACATGCGTTCCACTTGTGGGCTACTCGGATTTCTCTTCTTCATTATCGCTCTCGTGCTGCTTGTGGCGCATTGAGGCAGTCAGACTAGCGTGATTAGACAAAATTTGGGAGGTTACTATGGATCTCAACCTGGCAGGAAAACATGCCCTTGTTACTGGCGGCTCACGCGGGATTGGTCGGGCAATCGCTCTGGCTCTGGCAGAGCAGGGTGTCTCGGTTGCGGCCTGCTATCATACTGAAAGCGACGCCGTCAGCAGCCTTGCGGCAGAGCTTGAGCGTTGTGGTACCGGCAGCTATGTTGTGAAAGTTGATATCAGCAACAGGGAATCCGTCGCTCGGATGGCCGATAGTGTGCGCCAACGCTTTGGCAAGCTGAATATCCTGGTCAACAATGCTGGTGTGATTAGCCACATTCCTCTGGCCGCTATGGAGTTCGACCAGTGGCAGCAAGTTATTGCCACCAATCTTACCAGCCTCTATCTGGTCACTCACGCCGTGCAGGATCTGCTGGTGGAAGGTAGCTCGATCATCAATGTTGGCTCAGCCGTCGCCTCGGTGGGCATTCCTGCCCGCACCCACTATACCGCGTCGAAAGCGGGCGTTGTCGGCTTCTCGCGCTCACTGTGTAAAGAAATGGGACCACGCGGTATTCGGGTCAATGTAATTGCTCCAGGCGTGATTGATACGCACCAGGCCGCCGGACTTTCGCCGCAACAACGGGAGCGATACGCGGCAATGGCAGCTCTGGGGCGACTTGGTCAGGGCGATGACATCGCTGGAGTGGCGCTTTTCCTGGCCAGCGATCTCTCGCGTTTCGTTTCGGGAACCACTATTAATGTGGATGGCGGCATTTAGCCATCCACTGCTTTGTGATGAGAAGGTGAACGATGACAGCAGTACGTGTCATGGTATTCGGTAAGCTGCACCGCCTGGAAGACCGTGATGCCTTTGAAGCGATGATTCCTACGATAAGTAGCAAAATCAAGGACGCCACTGGCTATCTCAGGGATGAGCTGCTGCGCGATGCTGGTGAGCCAGGCTCCTATATTATGATGAGCGAATGGGCCAGCCGAGAGGATTTTATCACCTGGGTGCAGTCTACAGTGCATCCGCAGAATACCTCTCCGTTGAGAGCCTATTGGAAAGCGAATGAAGTCTTCAAAATCTACGATATTGTCGCATCGTAACAACATAGCGGAGCGAGTACGAAGAAAGGGAAAACTATGTCGTCGAGAATACGCGTCATGGTATTTGGCAAGCTCAATCGCCTGGAAGATCGCAGTGCGTTTGAAGCTGCCTTTGCCCAGGTGAGCACCAGTGTGAAGGGAACTCCAGGTCATATCAAGGATGAACTGCTACGTGACAGTACTGAGCCAGGCTCCTACATCCTGATGGCCGAATGGAACAGCCGAGAAGAATTCCTGAGCTGGGAGCAAATGCCCATCCATATGCAGAAAACGTTGCCCATGAGACCGTACTGGAAAGGCGTGGGTGAGCGCAAAATCTTTGAAGTCGGAGTCAGCGTCTAGTCGTCACAGGCACAAAAAATGGAGAAGATGAGATGATACGCGCGACACTCACTATGAAAGTCAAAGCAGGGCGTGAAAGCGATTTCGAGCAAGCCTGGAAGACGGTCGCGGAACATACCCGGCGCGAGCCTGGGAATCTGCGCCAGGCTCTGTTGCGCGATCCGCAAGATCCCACAACGTTTGTCATTACCAGCGATTGGGAGAGCCGCGAGGCTTTTACGCGTTTCGAGCGCAGCGATGAACAGGATCGTTTGACGGCCCCATTACGTGAACTGCGCGAATCCGCGAAGATGACGGTCTACCAGTTGGTCACAGCCCTATAAAGTATCGTGTCAGGAGACACGCGATGGTCTTCTGACACGAGATGAAGGAGAAGCTTCATGGCAACACAAATGCTTACCACGAAATCGCTTGATGAGATGCCGAAGGACGGCAGGCGCGGCGGCGCGGTACAGGTATTACTCTCGCCCAAAACGGTCGGTTCCACCACTGGCTTTATGGGCGTAGCAACGCTCAAGCCTGGCGAGCGCATTAGCGAACATTATCATCCCTATTCCGAAGAGTTTATCTACGTTGTGAGTGGCAGCATCGTGGCCCAGTGCGATGATGTACGCTACGAGATCGGGAACCAGCAGGGGCTGGTTGTCCCCATCGGTGTCAGGCATCGCTTGCTCAACGAAGGTGATGAGGAAGCGCAGCTGGTCTTTCACCTCTGCCCGTTAGCTCCGCGCCCGGACATGGGACATGTAGATACAGAGTAGCTGCAAATAGTAAGGCCACTCCAGTAAGTCTTTTCGCTGGAGCGGCCTTACTATTTGCTGCCTGCCTCTATTAGCCTGAACACTTTCTACCCTGAAATGGTGTACTGGTCTTACAACAACCGGCTTCTATGAAAGTAGTGGTAAATGACGTGAAACAAGGACGGTTGTTGCCCTCAATGGTGAGTAGCGCAGCAAGACAGCCTGCAAGAATCCGCTTCCGAGGCGGATTCTTGCAGGCTGTCTTTGTAAATCAATAACACCGCACCTGGTCTGTTCACGCGAATGGGCGAAACCAATCTCCCTCATGCGCAGCGCACTTTTGCCTATCATTTCGACCGCGCGTTGGTTCGACTGACCAGCGAAAAGGAGGGCATGAACTTTGCGACAGCTCTGGGCAAAAAGACAAGGTTTTTCAGTTTTCGCCAGATGCTACCCGGCATGAGGGAGAGAGGACACGCTTCGTACCGACCAGCTTTAGCGCGTCCAATTTATTGCCTGTCCTGCCGTCCCAGAGGGTTTTCGAGAAACGGTCTCTTTTGAGCAAATGCAACGATTTCGGGAAGGACAGGCAATAAATTGGACAGGATAAATCCGGTCGGTACGAAGAACATCACCATCCTCGTCGTTTTGCCAGAGATGACAGAGAGGGAAAACTGCAAAGCCCTGGGCAAAAAGACAAGTACACTTGACAACGTCACCCATTACACGCTATAATAAGACAAGTATACTTGACAAAAAGACATGCTTGCTTTACAAATCAAGAGACAGTTAGCATTTAGAAAGGACTTTTCTTGTGATGAACCAGGAAGCACAGAAGAACCAGTCGGTTTCAAAAACCTATCTGCGCGAATTTCTTACCGCGATGATCGCCTATGCTGTGGTTCTTCTTGTCTCAGACTCTTTGCTGAAAAATGGCCCGTCCGATGCCTGGTGGCGCATTCCACTGGCATTGACCCCGATGATTCCGATCTTCTTTGCGTTGCGGGCGTTTCTGCGCTATTTTCGTCGGATTGATGAATTGCAGAAGCGTATCCAGTTGGAAGCTCTTGCCTTGAGCTTTGGTGTCACCTGTGTGGTGACGTTCAGCTACGGTCTGCTAGAATATGCGGGGTTTCCAGCCTTGAACTGGACCTGGGTTCCTTCTTTCATGATGATATTCTGGGGTATCGGTACAACCATCGCATCACTACGGTATTATAAGTGAGCCAGGGGAGCGTGTGATGAAAAACCGATTAAAAGTGTTGCGGGCCGAGCACAACTGGTCACAGGCTGAACTCTCCGCCTTCCTGGGAGTTTCGCGCCAGACCGTCAATGCGCTCGAAACCGGGAAATATGATCCCAGCTTGCCGCTAGCATTTAAGATTGCGCGCCTTTTCCAGTTGCCTATCGAAGAAATCTTTCAGGACGATCCAGTGTTCGAAAGCGAGGCAAAAAATGATTGAAGCGCAGTCTCTTACAAGAATTTTTTGCGTACTTTCCTGAACATCAAAATAGAATTGCAGCGGTACCCAGCTATCTAGAAGATAAAAAAGGGTACTGCTGCAATTGGTGTTTAACTGGCGAATTTGCGACGCATTGCCAGCACGCCCAGCAAGAGCGTAATCAGGGCAGATCCTCCCAGGATGAGGGCATCGCGCCCAAAAAGATCGGAAGAGCTGTAGAACAGGGACATCTCCAGGGCGTGTCTACCATAGGAGAGAGGGATAAAGGCTGCGATGATCTGCAACCAGTTTTGGGCGAATGCCAGCACTCCGATGCCTCCCGCGAGGAAGAAGAGATAGAGCACGACGTTAAGCCCCAGAGAGATGACCGGCTGGAGGCGTTGGAGGGTTGCACCCATCGCCACCCCCAACCCGGCTCCCATCAGCGCGATCAATGCAATGGCAGCCAGAGCGTTGAGCCAGTAGATGCCCTGTGGTTGCAGCCAGCCTAGCAGGTTGCCGAGCAGCAGTAAGACGGCTCCCAGCAGCAGTGTAGAGACAAAGCCAGCCAGGATCTTGCCGATGATAATAGCGCTTCTGGCAATCGGCGCGTACAAAAGCTCTTTGACCGTCTGTAATTCCCATTCGCGAGCCGTAGAGAGTCCACTATTGATAACCCCAGACATCATCAAGACTAAGGTGATGATCGGTATGAGAGTGTATTGGAAAAGCTCGATGTCGTGTTGACGCAGATCTTGTTCCTGAACGGCTATTTTTACCGCACTGTTGGTGCCTTGAGCCTGATAAAACTGGGTAATGATATCAGGGACGGCTCGCCGGACATCATTCGTGAAGTCCAGATTCAGATTATTGACCTGGACATCAAGCAACGTTTGCTG
>DASTZT010000576.1:0-11340 GCA_035764225.1 Ktedonobacteraceae bacterium | reverse complement strand
GGTGGAACCGAAAAGGGGCTTGGAATCAAATGGTGATGAACGGTTCGCGCTCCAGGGACGGCCATTCTGGAAACAGTCAGCAAGGAACAACGTGTGTGTGGCCCGACTACGGTTCATGACTTTTTGAGCAAAAGAGGAAATATGGAAGCCTGTTGCGGGGTTCTGATAACAGGTATCGGTTAAAGCTAAATATCCATTGCCATTTTTCTCATCCACAAAAGCGTGACCAGCAAAATAGATGAAAACAGTATCCCCAGGTTCAGCGATATGAAGGCACATCTGTGTAACGAGGGATTCTACAAGCTCTTTCGTCACCTGTGAACCTTGAGCGAATTGTACATCGCTGGAAGCCCATTTGCCCCCTTTGGCGTTGACAAGCCATTGCGCAAGGGCGCGGGCATCGCTTTCGGCAAATTGTAATGGTCGAAATGCGGGGTCTTGATACTGATTAGTCCCTATAATGAGGCCCAGGCGTCTACCCATCAAGTCTCCTTCACTCTTGTGCGTTAGTCCAACATCAGCCATTTTACGACATTGTAGCGTCTATATAGCAATAAAGGAGTATAAAAAAGTACTTTTGGGATGGAATTTATGAGGGAAATCGTAAAAGATCGGGTTGTCTGGCATTGTTAGCCGATACAAGGTAAAATAAGCATATATTTATCAGTTATCCCTGCATACAGGATGTTTGAGGAGTTACTGCTCTATGCCTCGTATTATCGGCCTGACCGGAAATATTGCCTGTGGGAAAACCACCATTGGGAAGATGCTGCTCGAACTTGGCGCGGAACGCTATATTGATGCCGATGCCGCCGTCCATCGTTTGTACGAGAGCGGTCAGCCCATTGCCGTGAAAGTTGCGGAAACTTTTGGCACCACGATTCTTGCACCTGATGGCAGCGTTGACCGTAAGGCGCTGGGAGCGATGGTATTTCAGGACGCTGATGCGATGAAGCGGCTAGAGCGCATCGTTCATCCCGCCGTTGGGGGCATGCTGATGCAGGAACTTTCGCTGGTGAGTGATAGGGGAATTGCTATCATCGATGCCGTGAAGTTGCTTGAAGGGGGATCAGGGGCACTCTGTCAGAGCAAATGGTTGGTCGTTTGTCCAGAGGAGCAAGAAGCAGCTCGTTTAATCGCGCGCAATCATTTTAGCAGAGAGGAGGCTGAAGCCCGTATCCGCGCGCAGCCTCCTCTCGCTCCAAAGCTGGCTCTTGTCGATGAGGTAATTGATAATGGTAGCTCGCCCGAAGAAACGCACCGCCAGGTAAAAGCCGCTTTCGAGCGTTTTTGTCAGAAATTTCCAGCATAGGAAGAGTCATCCAGGGAGGCACTCCTCGTTGGTTGCCTATCGCGATGTTCTTCGTTTACATAAAGTTTTATCAAGATATTCTTGCATTTCTTGTATTGTGCCTTTAACAAAAATTGTATCAATGCTATTGAATTCCCTTTATATAGGCATGGCTATAGTGATGCCGCGTTATGTAAGTATATTCTATTCATAGGGGCAAAAAATATGTATTGACAGGCAGATACATGGTCCGTATAATCTCTCTATCGTTGTCCACCTTGCTAATCTGAGCGTCAGGAACCCTGTCCCGTCAACGGGACGGGCTTGTGGAGATAGGGGGGCATCTGCCCGTCTTCTCTGCGAGCTCACCTGACCAGCCCCAGCCAGGGCAAGCGCGTACGGATAGAATCGTGCGAGCCATCGGGCTACGATATCGGCAGTGTCAAAGAACGTACCGGCATGTGCGAGGCCAGCGTGCCGCTCTACAACTTCTGAGTTAACCAGATGGACACGGGGGAAGTCAGTGCTCAGAAGACGTGCAGACCGATATCATCGGCGAGGCCAACATTACCACCAGGAGGAAGCTCCCAGGTGCGGGGTTTGGAGCGTTCCCACCAAAAACGCTCCCCTTCGGGGCTTTCGTTTCCTCCCGTCTGCTTTCAGGCGACGGGAGGAAACGAAAGGATTTTGTGAGATTTTGCTTCGTGGTTGACGTATTATCATCGTAGGGGCAGGGAAGTCATCCTAGAGTGTATCGTAGCTCCTTTGGCTCTTCTTCCTTTCGCCTCTTGGGATGAGATAGTGTATTTTGATATTGTGAAGGAGGCTGACTGCATCATGCAAAGACGTTTGTCACGTATTTTTGCCCTGGCAATGGCTCTTCCTCTATTGCTAGCGTTGCTGGCTGCTTGCGGTGCAGGTACCGGTGGTGGTAATACAGGAGGCGGTAATACTAACGGCCCTATAACCATCAAAATTGGTTCTGATTTTCCGGTGAGCGGCGCGGACGAGAGCGCTGGAAAACCTGCCGAAAATGGTGCGCATTTAGCGGTTGATGAAGCGAATGCGGCTCATGTGATTCCGAATGTGAACTTTGTATTCGATCCGAAAGATGATGTTGGCCCGTCTGGCACGCACGATGGCGCAACAGGTCAAAAGAATATCACCGATTTGATTGGTGATGCCGAGGTTGCCGGTGTGGTCGGGCCGTTGAATAGTAGTGTCGCAATTTCTGAACTGCCGGTTGCCAACACAGCTCCCCTCGCTATTATCAGTCCTGCTAACACCAATGACTGTCTGACCCAGACAACTCCAGAGGATCAGTGTGGAGGGGCGAATAATAAGATCCCAACGTATCGGCCCACAGGGAAAGTAACCTATTTCCGCATTGCTACCCGTGACTTCTACCAGGGAGGCGCGCTGGCGGATTTCGGTTTCAAGACCAAAGGCTATAAAAAGGTCTACGTCATTGACGATACCGAGACCTACGGCGTTGGTATCGCGACCGCTTTTGTCAACGAATGGAAAAAGCTCGGTGGTACGGTTATTGACCGGAAGAGCATTCCACATACTACTGCTTCCTATGTGAATCTGCTTACTCAGGCTGCTTCGACCAACCCTGATGTCATTTTCTTCGGCGGTAATGACTCAACGGGTGGCACTGACATTCGTCAGCAGATGATGCAAGTTGCCGGGCTGAAAAATACTCCCTTCATCGCCGGTGATGGTACGCAGACCAGCGCGTTTGCCAAGCAAATTAAACCGATAGGCGGAGGCCCTGTCTATACTTCTGTGGCTGCCGTAGATATCACAAAATTGGGTGGGACCGCGCAGGATTTCATTGCCAGGTATAGCGCCAAATACGGAGCGAACAACATTTCTTCCTATAGTGCTGGTAGCTATGACTGCGCGAAGATTATCATTCAAGCCATCCAGACAGCCATGAAGAATGGCGCTGTACCACCAAAGAATTCGGGTGATGCGGCTACAGCCAAGACATTCCGTCGAGCAGTCATTAATGCTATTCAGGGCATTGACTACACTGGCGTAACCGGTCACCATACCTTTGATCAAAATGGTGATACAACCAACCGTGTCATCTCGATCAAAACCATTGGTGATATCACCAAGGGCGATGGTTGGGAGTCTGTCACTCAGGTGAATATACAGTAACCTTAGCTGATCGCTCATTAAGCCAGATAGAGGCCGAGGAAATAATCTCGTATTCCCCAGGCTTATGGGTAATGTGGGAGTAGTCAAACCGACTACTCCCCCTCTACTATCTATCTGGTAGATCGGCGAGATAGTGTAGTTATTTGCCAGGAAGGCAGGATATTAGAAATATGACACTGTTATTGCAATTATTGGTCGTCGGGTTGGCCACCGGAGCAATTTATGCCCTTATCGCTCTGGGATATACAATGGTGTATGGGATTGTTGAACTGATCAACTTTGCTCATGGCGATCTCTTTATGATGGGTACCCTTTTTTCGATTACTATTTTTGGACTGTTCGGGGTGACAAATACCTCTAAACCGCCTACAGGCCTTGCTTTAGCTGGCATCATGATTGTAACCTGTCTGGGTGCTATGCTCTTAAGTGCTGTGCTGGGGGTGGTAATTGAGCGTATTGCCTATCGTCCCCTCCGCAATGCCCCGCGTCTTGCTCCGCTTATTTCTGCTATTGGTGTCTCTCTGGTGCTAGAAGATCTTGGAAAGCTCTGGAAAGGTAATACGAATATTCCATTCCCACAAGTTTTTCCTGCAACTGATTTTCATATCGGCTCTGTAGATATTAACAGCATCTATATTTTTGTGATTGTTGTGGCTGTTATTTTAATGGTTGTTTTGCAATGGATGGTAACGAGTACGAAACTGGGGCGAGCTATGCGTGCTGTGGCGCAGGATCGCGAGGCGGCAGCCTTAATGGGCGTGAATGTAGATCGCGTTATTTCCTTAACGTTTTTCATTGGTGCCGGGCTAGCGGGGGCCGCAGGCTTTATCTATGGCTTACAATTTGGCAGTACCATTTTTACCATTGGTTTCCAGCTTGGATTGATCGCCTTTACTGCTGCTGTGCTGGGAGGGATTGGCAATATTGTAGGAGCAATGGTGGGAGGAATATTGATTGGGGTGATCGAGTCTCTGGTAACGTTGATTCCTGATACCGTTTTACCACATGGAGGAGATCCCTGGTCACGGGCCATTATCTTTGGTATTCTGATCCTCATCCTGGTTTTTCGTCCCTCTGGCCTCTTTGGTCAGCAAACACCAGAGAAGGTGTAGAGGAGGAGAAATTTATGAGCCAGTTAGTACACCTTTTTTTGGAAGCGAGGTGGTAAAACCATGTCTTCAACTCCTACCGGGGCTCGCATGCTTCTCCCTGACCGCGATATGCGCTGGCTCCTGCTCAAGTGGATCGTCGCGCTTATTGTTCCACTTGCGGTCTTTACTTTCGTCTGGAGCGGTGAAGCTATCGTTAATAATGTGGTGCTAGGCATTTTCTTGCCTCAAAGCTCACAATTTACCACTTCAACAGTGATCCAGGCTGGCATTTTTATTCTGCTTTTCTATGCCACAGTCATGGCGCTTGTCGGCTATCTTGTGGCGGCTGATACTGGCTATCGCGGCATTACTGAGTTATGGATTGATGTGCTGATGTTCGTGATAGTCCCTCTTCTCCTGGTTATCATCACGAATAATCTACTGATTGGCCTGGCCCTCTGTGCGATCATCTGGCCGCTCTATTTCCTGGCAAGAAGATATGTACGCAAACTGCGTCACTATGTTCCTCCCGTGCCTCTGGAGAGTTTGCAGGTTATCGATGCAGAGAAGCGTGCTCTCCTTATGAGTAAGGCGATAAACGCAGGTTTCTGGTTTGGTTTGACGTTCTCCGTTATCTCCCTCATTGCGGATATCATCTATTATGTCTCTGGTCTAAGCTCGTTCCCTCCCGCTCTTCTGGCATGGGTTGGTGTGCGTACCCTCTTGCTGCCTGTTGCGGGCTATTTCCTCGGTAGAGTGGGTGGTCTGGTTGCTCTGCGTCGCACCCTCAATGCCAAAGCTGAGGAGAATGGCGCGATCAAAAAGAACAATGGCCGTGTGAGTAAACAGCGTCAGCTAGAAAACCTTTCTACCAGCCGCGCTAAGGAAGAAGCGAAAGATCTTGTTCCTAATGACCTCCCTCTGCGCAGCACTGGCGCGCAGCGATTTTATCTGACTATTCTGATTGCTTTTGTCTTGTTCTACCCTGTGCTTGACCCCGTCCTGTTCGGCCCTGGAACCAATGGGCGTCTGTCTGGTTATGGGGATGCTGGCTTCTATGTCATTCTCGCGCTTGGCCTCAATATCGTGGTTGGCTTCGCAGGCTTGCTCGACCTGGGCTACGTTGCCTTCTTTGCCATCGGTTCCTATACCTGGGGGTTGATTGGCTCGACGCAGTTTTCGGTGATTACGAATCTCGCGGTCAATCCTCTGGTCTGGCCCTGGTTTTTCTGGCCGATGATCATCGTCGCAGCCCTCATCGCCGCTTTCTGGGCGGTTGTCTTTGGCGTGCCCACGCTCCGCTTGCGTGGCGACTATCTGGCAATCGTGACGCTTGGCTTTGGCGAAATTATCCCGATTTTCTTCCTGGAACTGGATAAATATACAAATGGGACAAATGGGATCGTTGGCGTCTATTCCCCCTATTTCCCTGGAATTGATTGGCACAGTTATACTCCTGTTCCATACTACTACCTGATTCTGGCTTTGATTGCTCTGTCGATTTTTGCGAATGTGCGCTTACGTGATTCTCGTCTGGGGCGTGCCTGGGTTGCCATCCGCGAGGATGAGATCGCAGCCTCTTCTTCAGGTATTAATCTTGCCAATACCAAACTGCTGGCCTTTGGCGCGGGCGCTTTCTTCTCCGGCGTCGCAGGCGTCTACCACGCAGCAAAACTTGGTACCGTTTCGCCTGATAACTTTAGTTCAGCGGATTCGATTATCTATCTGGCGATGGTAGTTATCGGTGGGCTAGGGAGTATCCCTGGGGTGATTGTCGGCGCGATTGCTGTCTACGCGGTCAATTTGTTTATCCTTGCCCAACTTGACAGTATCGCTTCGGACCCGAATAATATATTGCATGCTGTTCAACAACTTATTCCTGGGTTCACATTCGGTAGCATTCGTAACCTGATCTTTGGCATTATTCTTGTATCGGTGATGATTTTCCGACCAGAGGGGCTTATTCCCAGCGCCAGAAGGCAGCGTGAGTTGCATCGCGCCGAAGGTGAGACTGCGGAGGTCGGTTCACTGGATGTTCCGCCAGGATCAACGGTATTTGAATCCGAAGTTCGTGTTGAGTAACAGCAAAGGAGAAGAGGTGCTATGAGTACAAATCACGTTGCGCGTACAGACGAGCCTGACGCTTCAAGATCGACGAACGATCCTTTGCTGGAACTAAGCGCAGTGACGAAACGATTCGGCGGCCTGACAGCAGTAGAAAATGTCGATCTGGCCGTTCGGCCTGGCGAGATTGTAAGTGTGATCGGCCCCAATGGCGCTGGCAAAACAACGGTCTTTAATCTTATCACCGGTATCTATCGTCCAACATCAGGGCGTATCTCTCTAGCAGGTAAATCGCTGGTTGGTCTTAATCCCGACCAGATTGTGAAGCGAGGCATTACTCGTACTTTCCAAAATATTCGCCTGTTTAACAATATGACTGTGCTAGAAAATGTCCTGGTGGGTCAGCATACGCAGCTGAAGGCAGGATTATTAGGATCACTGTTTCGCCCCCCCTATGTTCTACGTGAGGAAGAGGAGGCTCGCAAACGGGCTATTAGCTTGCTCAGTTTCTTTGGGACAGCTTTGCTGGAGCGGCAAGAAGAGTATGTAGTGAACCTTTCTTACGCAGATCGACGCCGCATTGAGGTTGCGCGAGCACTGGCTGCCAATCCTAAAGTCCTCTTGCTGGATGAGCCTACCGCCGGTATGAATGAGGCAGAGACTCTGGAGGCCGTGAAATATATCCGCCGACTGCGCGACGAACTGGGGCTGACAATCCTGTTGATTGAGCATAAACTGACGGTCACAATGGGCATATCGGATCGCATAGCCGTGCTCGACTACGGACGCAAAATTGCTGAAGGTTTGCCCGAACAGGTCAGGCACGATAAAAAGGTGATCGAGGCCTATCTTGGTAAAGCCACAACAAAAGATCAGATGACTTCCGAATAACCAGAGGAGAAATTATATTTTTCTGGGTGGCTTTCTCTCTTTTCTACAAATCCACAACGGTAATTATGAGGTTTACAATGTTAAAACTCATCGATGTAAATACCTATTATGGCCCAAGCCATGTGTTGCAAGATGTTTCACTTGAAGTGAAAAAAGGGGAAATTGTGTGCTTGTTGGGCGCAAATGCCGCTGGCAAGACCACGACCATGAAGACGATATTTGGATTGGTTCGTCCGCGTACTGGCTCTATTTTATTTGAAGAGCAGCCAATTGAGCGTAAACTGACCGGTAATATTGTAAGCTCTGGTCTGGCACTCGTACCGGAGGCGCGGCGTATTTTCCCTCGAATGACCGTCCTGGAAAACCTTGAGATGGGTGCGTATAGCCGCCGCAACCGAGCTGAGGTTAAAGAAGATCTGGATCATGTGTGCCAGGTTTTTCCTCGTATTCGGGAACGCCTGAAACAGGTTGCAGGTACGATGTCTGGTGGCGAGCAACAGATGTTGGCAATGGGGCGGGCTTTAATGTCTCGCCCTCGCATGATTTGTATGGACGAGCCTTCAATGGGCCTCTCTCCCATTCTGGTTGAGACAGTATTTGATACAATCCTGCGTATTCGTTCCGAAGGTGTGACCATCTTTCTGGTAGAGCAGAATGCTTCAATGGCGTTGAACCTGGCTGATCGTGGGTATGTGCTGCAGACTGGCAAGGTCGTGCTGAGCGATACTGCTAGCAATCTACTGACAAATGACCTGGTACGTCAGGCATATCTCGGTGGTGGGTAGTCACGATACCATTTAAGCAAGATCAACGGTAAAAGAGGCTCTAACGTGGTGTTCAGAGCCTCTTTCCTATAGAAATATCCTCCTTCCCTTATCGTACGCTTCCAATAACGAACTGCCCCCGGTGTAGATTGATGTGTTTGCGATAGTACTTTCCTGCCAATGGACGAGCCTGATAAGCAAAAGTAGTAGAAATGTGTAGTATTATCGCTAGTGGTCACAGAAAAAAACATTCTGCTTCATGATAAAAAAGTATAGAGCAGAATAAACAAGTATGCATACTGCTACATATTTTTGTGATTATTGAACGAAATAGTAGCAGTGGCATACTAAATTCTTTACTTTAGCTTGTGACCCATTTCAGCGATCATTCGCATCGCTGGAAAGACAAGTGGACAACCCGATAACGACTCATCGGGTGCCCATACTATATGGAAGGGGTATATTTTACATGACCAGGAATTTCGTTCGCTCAACTCGTCAAGTGGCTCTCTGGACAACCTCGCTTTGCTTGCTGATTCTCGCGTTGATTGTTGCAGCTTGTGGCGATTCCGGCGCTCCTCCTGCGACTTCTTCGTCCAGCTCGAATACGTCGGGCACATCAGCGGCCAATGCCGTCACGATCACTATTACCGAGAAAGCCGGGGGACATGATATTTACTCGTTCGATCCCCAGACCGTAACTATCAAAGCCGGAACTACCATTAAATGGGTCAATAATTCAGATGAGAACCATCTTCTGGCAAGCACTCCTTCAGGTGTTTTCTCCTCAACAAGCATCGTTCCGCGCAGTGGTTCTACTGATAATACCTTTCAGATGACCTTCAAAAGCGCAGGTACCTATACCTATACCAGCACGCTGGTGCAGAGGCTAAATAATCAAAAAGAAGGCGATACAAGCAGTGCTACGGGAACCATCACGGTAACTGCTTAGGATCGATTGACTTTGAAGGAGTAAGCGCATGGCTGTTGCGTCATGCACTTACCCCTTTTTGATTGTTCGTCAGGCTAGAAGTTAGGTAATCTATTACCTACCGTCTATGTGCCGATGAAGCTCTTCGATACGCTGGATCACCTCTGTCAGTGTTGTCACGCCTAGCTCTTCCATGTCTTCACGTAACGTTTCCAGACGCTCTAGCAGTTCCATAATGTCATACTCTTCTTCGTCTACTTCGTCGTCCTCTATTGCGTTAATGATCGGATCTTGTTTGTCCATCGGTTATCTCCCTGTCCTTCCAAAATGGTAGTAATATGCAAAAGGTGTTCGCTTTTTCCTTGCGTTGCTTAATACAGAAAAGACGTATTAGCATCTTGATATGTCCAGCCTGGTTGTGTGTCATTGCCTTTATCTATCACGCTGGGTAAGCCTTGAGGGTGACCGGCATTATCAATCGTCACCATGTAAAGCCCCTGGCCGCTTTTTAACGTCTGTCCCTGCCACTGCAAACGCTGATGTGTCAGGAAAAGGAACTGGCGGCTATCGGCTGACCAGATACTATTAGCCACCGGCTGCAAAAGCGTATGCGCGGCTGGTTGCGTGATCGGAGCTGTTCCCGCGTCGGTCGATGTAGTTGTATCGCTGAGTAAGCGCGTCTGCTGCCGTTTTATCACCTGTACAAGGGTAAGGGTGTGTGGTCCATCGAGCAAGAGAAACTGACCATCAGGCGACCAGTAAGGAACGCTATTGCCAACCCCCGTGATATCGAAAGAGCTATGGTCGCTGAGATTGACTATCGTGTAGGTGGAACCGGTACTATAAAGGATACGATTGCCATCAGGCGACCAGGCAAATTGAATGCAGTCGCACGTTGCTAGCGTTGTTGTCTGGCCATTTGTTGTACCCAGGATCAATTGTACAGTCTGCGAGTTGCTCTCAGGCTTTTGAGATGGGGCAGGAATGGCATAGAGAAAGCTAGCGTCCTGGTGTGCAGGTTGCCACAAGATGCGCTCCAAAGAAGCTGCCAGAGGGTGACCTGGAAGCGGCTTACTCATAATATGCTGCAAGTTCGTACCTGCGAATGTCGTGGTAAAAATCCCCTGCTCTGAATTTCCTATAGCCAATTGTTTCTGATACGATAGAGAGGGGATAGAGTAGCTGCTTGGCAGCGATTTAATGGCGATGCCGCCCGGTTGATCGTTTTGTGAAACCCACCAGATGACATCTTTGGGGTTGCGAGGAGGTTGCTTTGGGGATTGACGGTAGAGCAGGCGCGCGTTCGTGACGGCCCACATAGTGTTGCTGTAGGATACATCCGGGCTGGAGAAGGCAATAGGGATCGGCGTGCCTCCATCGACCCCGATGGTGTTGACTGTGCTGGGAGCGTCTCCGATCTGCCCGGTAATGGCGTCATAAGGGAGATGTTTAGCGGCTGCGGTTTTGGCAAAGTCTGGGTCCAGCGTGCGAAACGCCAGCAGTTGATGATTGGGCGACCAGTTATATCCAATAACCGGAACATTCGAGGAGAACACCTCAAAGGCATTTGCGCCATCGGGATCGATTGTCCAGAGCTGCCCGTCACGTATAAAGGCAATCACGGTACTGCCCAGGTGCCCCGGACTACATGCAACCAGATTCACAAGGAGCAAAAGTAGCAGTAGCATAATACATCGTTGTTTCATAATTTCGAGTATAATCCTCTATTGAGAGCAGGGTCAAGATACCAGATAGTGCATCACAGCAGAACGACTTGTAGCATGTGGTATGCTTATTGGCGCATGCAGTAATGTCATCATATCAGGAAGAGACGATGGAAGCAATAGAACGTTTTCAGCAGGCAATGCTGAGAAAAGAGAGACACCGGAGTCAGTATATTCTCGACACTCTGCTGGCGACGGTAGCTGCATTATTCGTTACGGCACTGATCTATCTGTTTAAACTCTATCCCAAAATCCCTAATATCTCGTTGCTGTATATTCTCATTGTCCTGGCTTTGGCCAGTACGCGCGGGCGTTATCCGGCGATTATTGCATCGATTATTGCCTTTTTATCATTTGACTTTTTTCTGGTGCCTCCGCTCTTCAAATTTACCATCAGCAAGCTTGATGAGTG
>DASTZT010000575.1:0-5472 GCA_035764225.1 Ktedonobacteraceae bacterium | reverse complement strand
GCGATCCGCATGGCCAGAGCGCATCAGCTCCCGGTACTGGCTTTTGGCTCGCATATGGATCTGGAGGCGCGTAGCAGAGCCTTGCAGGTGGGCGCACAAAAAGTTATCGCCAATTCTAAATTTACGAGCGATATGGTCGGGCTGGTGACACGGATGCTCGACGATCCGGCGGCCATGACAGCCGACGAGAGCAGCGATTTTGAGGAGTAGGCACCCGCTGCCAGTGCCTACTCCTCGATGCTACCTGCGGTGAGGAAAAGAGGGCATCAGCAGGCGATAGCCAAATGGGATCAGCGACAGGCCATACCCCAGTGGACGCTTCTCATAGCGCAATTTCTGACCCCGATAGGTCCAGCGGTTGTGCAGAAAGAGATAGCGCGCATTGCGTGGAGGTTGTACAGGATGATGCATCATACGATAACGAGGTCGATGGGCAATTCTTGCGCTCATGCATGCATGCTCCTTACAAATCAAATGCAGATAGAACAAAAAAGAGAGTCCTCTATAGTATATTACGATACAAGGACTCTCAATTCTCTCACATCCGAAATGGCAATCGGAGATTTTTGGGATTGAAACTAGTGGCCGCAGCCGCAACCGCGAGCTTCACCGCCGCCATCGGCAGTCTTAAAGGAATGCCCACAGCCACAGCTTGACACCGCGTTAGGATTATTGACGGTAAAGCCTGCGCCCATCAAGCTATCAACATAATCCACTTCGCTGCCCGTGATATAGCCCAGGCTCATCTCGTCAACGAAGACCTTAAAATTATGCTGCTCGATCATGGTATCGCCTTCTTGCTCTTCATCGAGTGTCATCCCATACTGGAGACCAGAGCAACCACCACCAGCAACAAAAATGCGCAGACCAAGATTTGGATCATTTTCTTGCTTGAGCAGTTCGTGAATTTTTTCCACGGCGGTTGCGGTCATCGTAATAATGGTCTCGGTCGCCGATTGCTGGTTCTGCTCGATCATGTATTTTCACCTCTCTGCAAGGGGTTGAGTATTCAATCCCCTCGATTGTCCCGAATAATAGATAATAGATGGGTTTGTCCATCTCATTACACTTGTCAGTATTATATCCCACAAAAACATGCTTGTAAATGGCTCCAACGACCCCTCTCTGGTAACTGCTGTTTCAACGAGCGGACCGCTGGCTATATTGTTAAGCTACAACTTTGTTCGGAGGCGGAATGGGTCGGCCTAATTCTCTTGCTACCATAATCCAACTTTCAATGGCATCCTGGCCCTGCTTAACAGCCTCTTCGTATGTCTCTCCATGAGTTCTACATCCTGGGAGTTCGGGGACAGTGACGATATATGCCTGATCTTCATCGCTCCACTGGATATTCATCGAATAGTGCTTAATATCCATGATAAAATTCTCCCAGACGCTTCAAAGCTTTTTGAACATCCTTCACCTGATAAGGTTTCGCATCATTACCATCACTACCGGATAGCGTAACTTCCAGATCCGCTAGTACAGGATGTGTCCACACCGTATGACTACCCTTTCCTGGTCTCCAAACAAAGCCCGCTTTGGCTAAGGAGGCTTTGAGTTGCCGAATTTTAGGTGGCATGATTTCTCCCCAAAGTGCCTACTACAATGATAACATAAAGAAATAACAGGTACATCTCATTTTTAAGTATAAGTAAAAACCTCCCCATCACACTCCAAAACGCTGCTGCACCCGAATAATATTCGCCAACAGAGAAGGCGCATCGGGGACAGAGCCGAAGAGCGAATCGCCACGATGTTCCTGACCGGAGGCCAGACGCGTCATAATGTTGGAGGCCGACCAGCCCTGAGCCAGCAAATGCGCTCCCAGCGCACCGACGATTGGCGTGGCAAAGGATGAGCCACACCAATCCGCCCAACCAGAGGCGTTCTGTTCCCCCAAAGGGAACGTGGGCGAGATAAAGATACCGCGTACCGCATCCGGTAAGGCGTGGCTATCAACCATGCCGTAGCCGTCGCCGCCAAAGGTGGCAACGCCTCTATCACCGGGCGGCAGGTTCGCGGCATTAGAGAAACTAGAAGGGACAAATTTGCTGTTGACCGAGGCCACGCCCAGAGTAGAATCGTAACGCGCCGGAGCACGAGGGGCGCGTGGGGCTAGATTCTGCTCGGTCAGGCTATACGAATCATTACCTGCCGCTGCCACTATCAACGCGCCCTGGGCAAAGAGCGATTCGAAGAGCAAGCGCAGCCCTTCCTCTATATGACTGAGCACACGAATCACGCCCGGTAGTTGTGCTGTGGGCCACTGGCGATGATCGAACCAGATGTAGGGAAGGCGGCGGATATCGGGCATGATTGTCAGGCTGAGGTTGATCACAAGGCGACGGATGGTGCCGGAGACAAGTTCTCGCTCAAGGTCGGTGAGCGCGGCAAAGAGATTGTACAGGTCGCCGCCCCCAAAATCGTTCAAGATACGTATCAACCGAATACGTGCGCGGGGAGCAATATCGCGAATCAGGCCTGCGACGGCAAGGCCGTGATCGGGCATAAAATAGTACCGCCAACTGTTCTGATAATCGCGCCCGGTGCGTACATCATTCGTCAGAGGATAACGATCATAGTCAATTACAAAAGCGTCGTCCTCACCGCGCAGATCATTCGCCAGCCGCTGCAATAGCCAGTTTCTGCGTAGCTCTGGACGGCTGGCGGCGCTACGAATGAGATCAGCAGGCTGAGCGGTATCCAGCACCGCAACCAGCACATCTTCAGCGCCTCTGGAGTCGAGAGGGATACTTTGATCGAGCAGCTTGACGCGCCAGCCAAGCAGTGAATTCTCGGTTGCTGGCATATCCAACATGGGAGCCGGGCGAGGAGGAATCGCGGGTCCGCCTTCGCCATAACAGAGAGGAGCGGCGGTAACGAGCCAGTTCGGCATCGCTGAGACCAGAAATAAACCGATTTGTGCAAGATGTTCAAGGTGTGCTTGCAGGTAAGATAAGGCCATAGGAAGAGGATCGCGCACGCTGGCATCCATATAGCGGGTATGAAAGAACATAGCAATGAGTGGCTGTTTGCGATGGAGGCCGAAAATAAATGATTGGCGGCGCACTGGTGGCATTGTGGACACTTCGCGCCAGCGCCCATCGGTGCCATATGGTTCCAGAACAATACTATATTGGGCCAGAAATTCATTAAGCTGGGCGCGCACCTGTTCAACCAGGGCATCCTGGGCATCGCCAACTGGAATCCGGGGCAAACGCGCAATCACCACCATCTCACCCGGAATCCAGTGATAGAGTTCCTCAGGTACCCCCATAAGCTCTGCTGAACTACGAGACATGCACGAAAATCCCCCCTCTGCACAATCTAAGCAAATAATAGTGCTGCAATCTCTTATAAAGGCACAGTTCAGATCAAAATGTTCTATATGCTAGCATTTCATTATATCTGAGATGGGTCAGAATAGGCAATCAGCAAAAAGCCGGTCCTGTCTGATATAATCTGATAGCCATGTTCAATGGCTATTTTGGAGGATAATATGACTGCTGATCGTCTCTGCAAAACATTGATTGAGCTTATACGCCTGCCCAGCACTTCAGGACATGAAGAACATATTCGCCGCTATTTAGCAGAGCAACTAAGCGCACTCGGCCTCTCAACGCAATTTGATGCTATGGGCAACTTACTCGCTACGGTTGAGGGCGAAGGCAGGCCGCTGCTCCTCAATGCCCATATGGATCGCGTCCCGCCCGGACTTGGGCATGAGCCGATCCTGCGTGATGGCATCCTTTATAGCGATGGTACAACCAACCTGGGAGCCGATGATGCCGCCGGGATCGCTATCATGCTGGAAATGCTGCGCCGCGTTACCGAGCAGCAACTGCCCCATCCTCCACTAATGATTATTTTCACCGTTCAGGAAGAAACCGGGCTATGCGGCGCGAACGCCTTTGATAGTTCGACCTGGCCCGTGACCGATGGTATCGTCTTTGACAATGCCTTCGCAGCTGGAGTCGTCGTCTCGGCAGGAGCAGCTTATGAAGCGTTTGACATCAAGATCACGGGGCGCACAGGCCATCCCGGCAAAGACCTCTCGCACACGGCTCACGCCATTCAGATCTTCCATGACGCCGACTATCCGCACGGTTCGCTCGCTCAAGATCAGACGCGCATCAATATCGGGCGCATCAGCGGTGGTAGCGCCCGCAATGCCATCCCTGACACACTATTGATCGAGGGAGAACTCCGTAGCTTCGAGCCAGCAGAGGCGCGAGAACGATACAAGCGAGCCATCCAGCAAGCCTTTGAACGGACGGCGCAACGATTCGGCGGACGTGCGGAGGTCTCATTCAAAACCCACTCCACCGGATATGCGCTGGACATGGATGAGCCACTACTAAACATCTACCGTCAGGCTCTCGCCCAAAGAGGTCAAACACTAACGATGAAACCCACCTTTATTAGTAGCGATACCAGCGGCTTCCGTCCAAAAATCCGAGCCTTCACTGTCTCTACCGGCGTCGTCAACGAGCATTCCGTCGATGAATATGTGCCTATCGCGCCGCTTGGGACAGTCGTAGAGGACATGCTGCAAGTGCTGGCTTTGTGGAGCAAACAATAAGGGATACGCTACGGAGAACAATGACTATCCATTGGCATAAGAGAATTCACGAAGAGGTTTAACGATGTCTGAACAGTCGAAGTCGGCAAAGCATTTGACGCATCTGGACGAAAGTGGCAATATTCGCATGGTCGATGTGACGGAGAAAGCAGAGACCGCGCGTGAAGCGGTTGCCAGGGCCAGAGTGCGCATGGCTCCGCAGACGCTGCATTTGATCGAGACAAACCAGATTGCGAAGGGTAGCGTACTGGAGGTAGCCAAGATAGCCGCGATTATGGCAGCCAAGCAAACGCCGCAAATTATTCCGTTATGCCATCCTTTACCAATGACCCATATCGATGTCCAGTTCGAGCTAGATAGCACGCAAGGCCTGATTTATATTGAGGCCCGAACGCGCACCACCTATAAGACCGGAGTGGAAGTTGAGGCTCTCACGGCAGCAACAGTGGCCGCCCTCACCATCTATGATATGTGCAAAGGAGTGGACAGGACCATTACTCTTGAGCAGGCATATGTCGCGTTTAAAAGTGGCGGCAAAAGCGGCACCATCGAGTTTGAACCGAAATAGGAGCCTCCACCAGGGCAAGCGCGAGGCCCCCACCTCCCAACCCGCCTCACCCCTTGCCCCTACCGCATCCGTCCACCTTACCGATCCCGTTTGGTTCTTAGGGGAGAGACGACGATGCTTTGGGGGAACGGTAGGGGCAAGGGGCGGCGCGGGGATTGGGTGGGGGCCTCGCGCTTGCCCTGCCCTGGCCCATTATTAGATAGATGGACCTACCACCTATCCAATATGCTCGGAAAAGAAGGTGATGATACGTTGCCAGGAATCCTTTGCTGCCCCTTCGTCGTAATTGTGTCCCTTATCGTTAAAGAATGAGTGTTTG
>DASTZT010000574.1:0-4063 GCA_035764225.1 Ktedonobacteraceae bacterium | reverse complement strand
CTCGCAAAGCTTTGATGTTTCTGTGTGGGAAACCTGGATTACGCTGATGAACGGCGCGACCTTGCACTTGAATACGCGTGATGCCCTGATGCCTGGCGAGCCGCTGGCTAATCTACTGCTGACGCAAGGGATCAACGCGCTGGTATTGACTCCTTCTGCCATGATGGCGCTACCGGAGATGGCATTTCCTGCATTGGAACATATTGTAACGGGCGGTGAAGCTTATTCGAACGAACTCGTCGAGCGTTGGAGCAAAAAGGCGCACCTGTATAACGCCTATGGCCCTACGGAAACCACCTGCTATTCTACCTTAGTTACTGACTTGCGCGAAACCGGTGCATCTCTGATAGGTCGCCCGATCAGCAATACGCAGATTTACCTCTTAAACGAGTGGCTCCAGCCGGTGCCAGTCGGCGTGAGCGGTGAAGTCTATATTGGAGGAGCTGGTCTGGCCCGTGGATACATGCGGCAACCGATTATAACGGCGGAACGCTTCATCCCTGATCCTTACAGCACGATACCGGGCCAGCGGCTCTATAAAACGGGCGACTTGGCGCGTTATACCGCTGATGGGCAACTCATCTTTCTTGGGCGCAATGACAGCCAGGTGAAATTACGAGGCTTTCGCATCGAACTAGGGGAAATTGAGAAAACGCTCGATCAACACGTCGCAGTTCAGCAATGTGTTGCTGTGATACGAGAGGATAGGCCGAAGGATCGCAGCCTTGTGGTCTACGCTGTACCCAGAGAGGATCAGCAGATTGAGAGTCTTGAGCTGATGAACTATCTGCGTAGTAAGCTTCCCCCGTATATGCTCCCCAATAGTATTGTGCTGCTGGAAGCGTTCTCCATGACGCCCAACGGCAAAATTGATAAAAACAAATTACCTGCTCCAGGCTCACAAGCGCTGCTACGCCAGGAAGTATTCCAACCTCCGCGTGACGTAGTGGAACAGCAACTGGTACAGTGCATCGAGGAAATTTTGCAGCTACGGCCTATCAGCATTACCGACAATTTTTTCCTGATCGGTGGTCATTCTTTGTCTGCCATTCGGCTCATGAATGAGATCCAGAAGAGATTAGGCGTACAAATTGGACTATCGGTAGTATTCCATGCCCAGGATATTGCCGCATTAGCATGTGCGATCCGGCAGGTACAGGGTTCACATATGGTCGCTCAATCTCCCCTGGTACCAATTCAACCGCAAGGCCATAAAGCGCCGTTGTTCTGTATCCATCCAGCCAGCGGCAATGTGAGCAGTTACTATAATCTGGCACGCTATCTGCGTCCAGATAGGCCCGTGTATGGGATACAGGATACGACTGTTGTCGAGGAAGGTGATAGCAAGGTCAAGCCTTTTGAAGAGATTGTTTGTTCCTATATCTCCGTCATAAAAGAGATCCAGCCAGAAGGCCCCTACCTCCTGGGTGGCTATTCCTTTGGTGGACTTGTTGCTTTTGAAATGGCGCAGCAACTCCTGGCACAGGGTCAGAAAGTGGCCCTGCTCGCCATCTTTGATACGCATCCTCCGATACATACGGACGATGTGACCGATGATGAAACGACGTTATTGGCGATAATCGCTTCAGAGTGGCTGCGTGAAAGCAGCGATAAAAAGGTACAGGAAATTTACGACGAGCTGGTGCTTCTTACGGCAGAAGAGCAACTGGAATATGTCTTATCCCTGGTTCGTCAGGCCAATGTAGAACTGTTCTCGATGGACCCTCGCTGGGTCAGACAACAGGTTTTGCTCTTCAAGTCTAAAATGCGCACCGCGCTCGGCTACAAAGCGCGTCAGTATTGCGGACCAATTACCTTGTTCCGTGCTAACGAACGCGACGAGTTGGATCAAAATAAAGAGCTTGCCGAGAACTTGTATGAACTTGGCTGGCAACAAATGACCCCTCTGCCATTGGAAGTATACGCTGTGTCCGGTTATCACAACACCATCATGAATAATCCGTCCGTTGAAACGCTCGCTCAGCACCTTCAGGGCTGTCTTGATCGGATCTCAGAAGTATACACAAAGTAAGAATAAAGGAGCTTGTATTCATGAGTGTTTCCACATTAGCTGATCTTGAGCTAGAAAAATTATGCGCATTGGTAGAGCAAATTGGTAATACACCATTGCAAGCAATCTACCTGGACCTTAATAGCACTCCTAGAGAAGTCTACCTCAAGCTGGAAGGGGCCAATCCAGGCGGTTCGGTCAAAGCGCGAACCGCCTACGCGTTAATTCAGCACCTGGAGGAGTATAAGCTTCTCAAGAAAGATTCGGTGATTCTGGAATCCACCTCTGGCAATCTTGGAGTGGCGCTGGCGATGATTGCCAAAGCCAGAGGCTATCATTTTCGCGCCATTACTGATCTGAAGGCGACCCAGGAAAATGTTGATAAAATGCAATCGCTGGGGGCCGAAGTGGAAGTTGTGACGCGGGACGACAAAACAGGGGGCTTTCTGCTGACCCGGCTGGAGCGCATTGAGGAACTCTGCCGCAGCTCCAGCAGGTATGTCTGGACCAATCAATATTCCAATATTGCAAACCCTGCAATCCACTATCAGCAAACTGGGCCAGAACTCTATCATCAAATGCATGGCAAGGTTGATGTGGTATTTATTGCCGTCTCAACCGGAGGAACGCTGGCAGGCATTGGTCGGTACTTTCGCGCGGTAAGCCCGCAGACACGCATTATTGGTGTCGATGTGAAAGGATCAGTGATTTTTGGCACGCCTCCTGGCCCTCGCAAGTTAACCGGTATTGGTGCGGCCCGCCCCTCTGATTTTATTACCAGGGAATTGTATGATACCTATATGCTCGTCGGTGATGCGGAAGCCTTTGCTTTCTGCCATGCTCTCTATGCCGCCACCGGTATCAAGGTCGGGGGATCGAGTGGAGCCGTTCTAGCCGCTTGCGCGCGCTACCTGGCGGAACATCCCAAAATTAAAAGACCTGTCTGTCTCTGCCCCGATACAGGTGAGAACTACAGCTCATCAATCTTCAATATGCAGTGGCTGGAGCAGCATCATATAGACCTTGTCGGTCAGCTTGGGCCGGTAACGGGCATTCGCCCCTGAAATTTGATGGTTTTGTAAGTGGTAAATGCAATGTACAAGGTTATGCTTGGAGAAAGGTGAGATATGAAAACTTCCACCGCTTCGGAACATCCTCTCAGCAGCGCAAAAGCGAATGGCGGGACCGGATTGATCGCGTCCGAAAACCCGAATGTAGGGACGCGATTTATCGCGTCCGAGCATATTTGCCAGCTTTTTGAGCGACAAGTCAGCCTCACGCCAGAGGCTACCGCTCTGGTGTATGAAGATGAAAAAATTTCCTATCGGGCCCTCAATCAGCGAGCGAATCAACTGGCACACTACCTGCGGCAGGCGGGCGTCCACTCAGAGAGCCTGGTGGGAATATGTATGGACCGTTCGATAGCCATGATCGTCGCAGTGCTGGGCATCCTGAAGGCAGGAGGAGCGTATGTCCCGCTCGATCCTAAAGCGCCAGCGGAGCGGCTCAGGGATACCTTAGCCGATGCGCAGATCCAGATTTTGCTCACGCTGCAAGAGATTGAGGAGCGCTTGCAGCAGCATACCGCGCAGACGATAGACCTGGAGCGCGATTGGGCGCTGATCGCTCAAGCATGTTTAGAAAATCCCACCTGGGAAGCAGATGCAGCCCAGTCGGCTTATGTGATCTATACCTCCGGCTCGACCGGGAAGCCAAAGGGCGTGGTGATTGAGCACCGACAACTTTTGAACTATGTCTCCGGTATTATTGAACGCTTTGGTTTTGTCTCTGGTATGAGCTTTGCAATCCTGCAATCTATTACCGCCGATTTCTGCAATACCCTGCTTTTTCCCGCGCTCTGTCTGGGAGGAACGCTGCATATCATCTCTGAGCAACGCGTTGCAGATCCAGATGCTTTAGCTGAATACTTTGCTTGTTATGCAATAGATTGTCTGAAAATCACTCCTTCTCACTGGGCCGCTCTGGCTAAATCGGGCCAGGTGACGCAGTTTTTACCCTATCATCGACTGATTTTTGGCGGCGAGGCCTTAA
>DASTZT010000573.1:0-7252 GCA_035764225.1 Ktedonobacteraceae bacterium | reverse complement strand
CAAGGTCCAGAAAATACCCGCTACTGAACTATCAAACGAGATTGAGGAGAGTAAGGCAAAAGCTCGCACTGGCTCATCATAGTAAGCGAGACGCGCCATTGTCGAAAAGAGCAGGTTACGATGGGAAATCACAACCCCCTTTGGCCGTCCGGTAGAACCGGAAGTATAGATCACATAGGCGGGCGCAGCGAGCGGGACCGAGATGTTCAGATTCTCCTGATCCTCTGTGGCGTTAGTAAATGCCTTCTCAAGAGGCAATGTTATTACCTGAACGGACGAACGGGGAAAGCTATTCAGGAGCCTGTTCTGGATCAAGAGTACCCCAATACCGCTATCCTCGATCATAAAAGCCAGACGATCTTCGGGATACCCAGGATCAAGCGGAACGTACGCAGCGCCGGCTTTCAGGATGGCAAGCATCCCAACGAGCATTTCTGGGGAACGCGTTACAGCCAGACCTACCATGTCTCCAGGTCGCACTCCCCGCTCACGCAAACAATGAGCGATGCGGTTCGCCTCACTGTTGAGCTGCTTATAATTCAATACTGTCCCCTCGTACTCGATGGCAGAGGCATCTGGAGTCAGTGCAGTTTGTTGCTCAATTACTTGATGAATACAGGCATCTTCAGCCAATGATCGGGCCGTATTGTTCCACTCGCTCTGTAAGCGCGAATGCTCCGACGCCGTTAACAATGGTAAGTCCTGAATTATCTGAGTTGGAGCAGCAACTATCCCTGTAAGTAAATTTTGCCAATGGAGCAGCAGGCGACTAATCGTCTCAAAGTCAAACAGATCCACATTATATTCCAGCTCACAGACTATTCCCTGTTCGCCTTCCCGTGCCTGCAGGCTCAGATCGAATTTGGAGGAACGCTGCTCAAATGGTAGGCTTTCTGCCTGGAGACCAACCAATGGATCGGGCATAGCAGGCATATACTGAAAGTTAAACATTACCTGGACTAGAGGATGACGGCTGGGGTCCCGCTCAGGCTGGAGCCGTTCCACCAGATACTCAAACGGCAGATCCTGATGGGCATAGGCTCCCAGGCTCACTTCTCTGACTCGCCTCAAGACCTCCCGAAAGGTGGGCGAACCCGACAGATCAGTGCGCAAGACCAGCGTGTTGACAAAAAAGCCGATCAGTCCTTCGATTTCAGCTCGCGTCCGATTGGCTATCGGCGTGCCTACCGCAATATCCTCTTGCCCGCTATAGCACGCCAGCAACACCTGGAACGCCCCTAGCAAGAGCATAAAGAGCGTCACGCCTTCCCTCTGGCTGAGTGACTGCAACCCGTGACTCAACTCTCTCGATAAGCGCAGCACCTGCGACGCGCCACGAGTCGTCTGCACCGGAGGACGCGGGTGATCGGTAAACAAATTGAGCGGCGAGAGCCCGGCCAATTGCTGCTGCCAGTATTCTTGCTGGAGATGCAAGGTTGAGCCCTGGAGCCATTGCCGCTGCCAGAGCGCATAATCGGCGTACTGTATCGAAAGAGGGTGTAGCGGCGAGGGCTGGTTCCGCACAAAGGCATTATATAAACTGCTCACTTCGCGTAGCAAGATCCCGCCGGACCAGCCATCGGAAACGATGTGGTGCATGGTCCAGAGCAAAAGAGCGTCGTCCTCGTCCAGCAGCAGCAGATGAGCACGAAAGAGCGGCCCCGATGACAAATCGAACCCTTGCTCACTCTCTCTTTGCATCCAGGACTGCACACGATCTTCTTTCTCTGACGCAGGCAGTACCCGCAGATCGACAACATTTAAGACAAACATTTGCTCAATATCATGAATACGCTGCACTGGCTGCTCGTCACGCATCACAAATGTGGTGCGCAGAATCTCATGGCGCTGCACGACTTCCCGCAGGCTGCGCTCCAGAACATCTTTCTGCAAGGAGCCACGCAGACGTACAGCCATGGGAATATTGTAGGCGTTTCCGCCCGGATTCATTTGATCGATAATCCATAGGCGCTGCTGCGCAAAAGAGAGAGGAATATCCTGTTCCCGCGATATTTGTACAAAAGGAGGGTCGTCAGCACTTATGCCCTGGCGCAACGTTTTCTCTACAATCTGAGCCAGCCCCGCGATAGTAGGCGTCTCAAAAATCGCGCGCAGTGGAATGTCAATCTGCAATCCCGCGCGTATACGAGAAATAACCTGGGTAGCGAGCAACGAATGCCCACCAAGCTCAGCAAAGTTGTCATAAATGCTCACGGTTTGGATGCCAAGCACATCTCGCCAGATCTGTACCAGCAATTCTTCGACTGGAGTACGTGCCGCTACTACGACTCGCGTTTCTCCCTCCTCGTCGGGCAAGCCTTGCATGTCGATTTTGCCATTATCGGTCAGCGGCCAGGAGCGCAATCTCACCAACGCAGATGGCACCATATATGATGGCAATTTTGCGTTCAGCCACGCACTCAGTTCCTTTACATTCTCAAGATATTGCCTTTCTACCACATATCCGACCAGCCGTTCTCCTCGCTTCACAACAAGCGCATCCTTCACTTGATTATGCTCTCGTAAAGTCGCCTCTATTTCCCCCAGTTCCACACGATATCCCCGCAATTTTATCTGTCTATCTTTTCGCCCGATAAACTCTATTCCGCCCTCTTCTCCATACCTTGCCAGATCGCCTGTCAGATAGATCCGCGCTCCTATCGTCTCCCCATAGGGATCGGGTATAAATCTTTCGGCTGTCTGTCCAGCTCGTTTCAAATAGCCCCTGGCTAGCCCAATGCCCCCTATACACAGCTCTCCTGTGACGCCAATGGGGACAATCTGACGCTGCTCATCCACGATATACACTTTATTTAATCCTATTGGATCGCCCAGCGTTATATGTACCTTTTGTGGCTCTATTTCTCGCAGCTCCCCTATTTTTTGTAAAAGTACACCTACCGTTGTCTCTGTTGGCCCATAGTGATTCCAGAGCTGGCAGCAACTTTCAGGACACACTAGCTGCTCCAGTAACGCTTCGGTCAGGGCTTCGCCTCCTAGAATCAGGTGCCGACGTGGCAAGAGTTCTATACTATTTTCCAGATTTTGCAATAGCGCCCATAAATGCGAAGGTACTATTTTGAGCACATCGATCTTAAAGGATTGTACATACTCCGCTAGTAAAGCCCCTTGAGTAGCTGTCTCGTATGGCAAAAGATGCAAACATCCACCGCTGCTCAGGGCTCCATAGATCACGGTATTTCCCAGGTCAGCGGCGAGCGTCGAAACGATGGCGTATTGCCAGCCTTCCTCCGCTCCTAATGTGTTTTTTATCCCCGCGACATAATGATCCAGACTCTTGCGTCGTACAGCTACTCCTTTTGGCACCCCGGTTGAGCCCGAAGTATACAATATATATGCTAATCCCTCTTGGTACGCTTCCTTCTTCAGATTCGTCTCTTCCTCCCCTTCCAGCCAGGACCATTCATCCAGTACTTGCACCAGTCCCAACCCATCGGGAATAGCCTCTCTCTGATCTCGTCCAGTGAGCACCACCGGGGCACTTACTTCAGTCAGCATCCAGCGCAGGCGTTCTACCGGCCAGGCAGTATCCATTGGCACATATGCTCCACCGGCTTTAAGGACTCCTAGAATGCCGATGAGCATCTCCGGGCCTCGTTCCAGATACAGCCCCACCGGTACATCGCATTTCACTCCAGCTTTTTGCAGCCAGTGGGCTAACTGATTCGCCCGTCGATTCAACTCCCCATAGCTCAACTGGATCTCACCTGACTGCAAAGCCTGTTGCTCCGGGTGAGCTGCGGCATAGCGTTCAAAGCAGTCCAGAACAGAAAGACATTCGGTAGCAGCTTGCCCACAGAAGCTATTAAGCAGCTCCTTTTGCTCTTCTTTCTCTATCACTGGTAAATAGGCTACTTGCTGCTGAGGTTGCTCGACAACGGCTTGCAACAGGCAACATAATCCCCTTGCCAGGCGTGCGATCTGCTCTTGAGAAAAAAGAGAGCTATCATGTGAGAGATTAAAACGCAATTGCTGCCCTATTTGATCAATGGCGAGATGAAGCCCGGTGCGGTCCAGACAGCTTTTCTGCCAGAGCAGTTGCCAGTTCAGCTCTGCAAGCTCCCACTGCCGGGGCCATTCTTCATAAGCAAAACTCAATGGAAGAAATCTCGTTGGCTGCTGCCCTCCTGAGTGAGACCAGGTAAAATAGTATTGATTCTCTAGCACAATCTCCAGATCAGCCTGGACCTGCCGCAGCACTTGTGGAAAGGTTTTTCCCGCTAGAGAAATACCAGGAAATGGCACCATTCTGCTATAAGCACCCAGCGCCTGGCTCAAATCATCGTAATAGCGTCCATTACAAAGATACCCTAATGTAACCTGCATGTTGCCGCAAAAACGCCACAGGAGAATCTGCCAGCAAGTCAACAGAATCTCTCTGCATGACACCTGATATTGTTGAGCTAGCTCGCACAGATGCGCACTCAGTTCACTATCAAGCGAGAAGACAAAATCCTTGAGCGGGTATTCTGTTTTCGTGACCTCCCAATTACGATATCCATGCGCTAAAAACGGTACCGGAAGATCTACCAGCCTGAGAAGCTCTCGTTGCCAGAAAGTAATGTTTTCGTGCGCATCTGCCTCTTGCAACAATTGTTGCTGCCAGGTTGCCGCATCCGCGTATTGTAGAGGCTCTTCAGCTATGTCCTGTTGCTGCAGTAGAGCTGCATAGGCTTGGGAGAGCAACGACACAAGAATACGTAATGATGCGACATCCGCGCACAGGGCCGGAAGGGTAATCAGCAGGATATGCTCTTGTGGCTGCAAACGCAGCAAACGCACACGTAGCATGGGACCATGCGTCAAATCAAACGGTTCTGCCTGCTCTCTAGCACAGATTTTAGCTAGAACTTCTTGCTGCTGGGAATTGCTGAACTCCTCTAGCGATTGTTCTTCATAACTATAGATAGCCTCCTCTGTCACGACTTGCACTGGCGTATCCACCTCCGGCAAACGATAAAATACTGTGTGCAAGATTTCATGCTGTTCAACGATGTGTTGAAACGCGCGCTTGAGCAGTAGCGAGTGGCAAGATCCTCTCAGGAGAACAGCACACTGTACGCGATATGTTTGCGGCTCTTCTTGTAAAGACCACAGACGTGCCTGCTGAAGTGAAAGATGAGAACCTTTTAAACTTGCTTTTAGCATCGCTTATTTACTCCTTAATTACTTCCTGATTGGTCTCGCCACTTGTTAAGTTAAGCTGGTCTCTCTTCGCAGCTTTTATACTACGCCTGCGCCCGGCTTGCCTTTGCGCTTTTTGTAACCTCTCGGCTTCTGTATCCATCTCAAGCAGATGAACGGGGGTATCTATCCGCTGAACGATGCTCTGCAAAAGGATCGTAAAGTGTTCCATCCAGGTGGCAATCGTGCTTTGATCAAAAAGATCAGTACGAAAAACAGCGGTCCCCAGGAGTCCTTCTGGACTTTCATGCATGAATACAGCGAGCTCAAATTTTGAGGGGATCGGTCCCTCTCGTTCAAACGAGCTGAAAGTGAGTCCGGGAAGTTCAACCCTAAATGTGGGCGTATTTTGTAAGACAAAGAGCACCTGAATCAGAGGCATCTGCTGAAGAGCGCCTTCCGGTTCCAACGCTTCTATCAGGTATTCAAAGGGAGCATCCTGGTGCATATAGGCATCTAGCACCGTTTTCCGCACACTCCGCAAGACTTCCTGGAAGCCAGGACGATTGCGGAAAGTCGTGCGTAAAGCCAGCAGATTGACAAAGAAACCGATGAGTTTTTCGGTCTCCGTATGCGTCCGGTTGGCAATATCTGTGCCGACAAGAATATCTTCCTGCTGTGTGTGGCGATAAAGGAGGGTCTGGAAAGCCGCCAGCAACGTCATAAACAGGGTTACCCCTTCACGCTGACTGAGCAGAAGCAAGTCATGCGATAACTCAGCCGAGAGGCGGAAATCGTGGCTGGCTCCACTGCTCCCTGACATTAGTTGGCGTGGGCGATCTGTTGGCAATTGCAGCGGGGGAACGCCGCGTAATTGCTCTGTCCAATAGTGCAAATGCGCATCAAGAACTTTCTCTCGCAGCCATTGGCGCTGCCAGATAGCGAAATCGGCATATTGAATCGATAGTTCTGATAAGGGCGGGGCTTCTCCTTGAGCAAAAGCTGGATAGAGGGCAGCGAGTTCGCGCAAAAGAACCCCCAATGACCAGCCATCTGCCACAATATGATGGAGCGTTACCAGCAAAAGATATTCCTGGTCGTCCAACCAGAGCAGGCGCACGCGTATGAGCGGGCAACGGCGTAGATCGAAGGGCGCGTCTGCCTCCATTTGTGCCAGTCGTTGGATCGCTTCTTCTTTTGCCATAGCCGACATTGGACGTAAGTCATTCTGTTCTATAGAGAGCTGATAGCTTATGATTTGCTGGACAGGATGCCCATTTTTCTCTACAAATATTGTCCTCAGCATCTCGTGCCGTCTGATGACCTCGTTCAGGCTCTGCTCAAGGGCAACGACGTTCAGTTGGCCGTGAATTCTCGCGGCAAGCGGCAAGTTATACGCGGGATCGCCCAGATTGAGTTGATCCAGAAACCAGAGCCGCTGCTGGGCGAAGGAGAGCGGCAGATCCTGGTCGCGTGAAGCAGGGAGCAGCGGTAACCGGACCAGATTCTGTGGCTCACGCATCTGATGCTCAATGTGCGCTGCCAGCTTTGAAAGGCAAGGTATCTCGAATAGCGTGCGCAGAGGCAGCTCGATTTGTAAGGTCGCTGAGATACGCGAGACAACTTGTGTCGCCAGCAGCGAGTGCCCGCCGATTTCAAAGAACTGGGCATGAGTATCCACATAGGGTTGCTCCAGCACATCGCGCCAGATCTCTACTAGAACCTCTTCAATTGGTGTGCGTGGCAAAGCGAGCTGTGGTCCCGCGCCTGGGACTCTTTCACTGCCAACGGGCAGCGCTCGACGATCAACTTTGCCGCTGGGTGTCAGAGGTAAGCTCTCTAACCTTACCAGATGCTGTGGTATCATATATTCCGGCAAGCGTTCCCGTAGATACTCCCGCAACCCTCTTATCTGCTCCTCTGCCCACTCTCCTTTCTCAACCACCACATATCCCACCAGTTCGTTGTATCCCGAACGCCCCTCCCTCATCACCACCACCGCATCCTGCACTCCTGCATATCCTCGTATCCCCACCTCTATCTCCTCCAACTCAATGCGATACCCTCGCAGCTTGACCTGCTGATCTCTCCTGCCTAAATATTCAAT
>DASTZT010000572.1:0-2731 GCA_035764225.1 Ktedonobacteraceae bacterium | reverse complement strand
GTACTCCTGGGTGCGCGTGATTAAAGATGGCGTCCTTTAGCTGCTTCCCTTGCTTTTCGGCCTCTTTTGCCTCAACCACATGAGCCATCCAGGCCCGACAAAACGCGCTGATGGCTGTTTCGTCCATATCTTCCACGGTATAGTGAGGCAGGTCTGTGAGCGGATCAAACTGATAGCCAACAATCCGCGAGGTGAGCAGGAGCCTGTTGCCCAGCCACTCATTATTTTTTGCTAGCGTAGCTGGCTGAGCTTGAATAAAACTCTTGACCGCCTGCATTACTGCTCGCCTCTGTTTAGGATTCCCGACTTCATCCAGGCCGTCCAGGACAACAAGGGTGCGTCCTTGCATCAGATAATCTTTGACCATCGCATTGATGGTATCAGCGGCTAGGCCAAAGGGCAAATCATAAGGCCCATCATTATCATTCCAGCGGAAGCTGATAAAGTTCTCTATTGGCAGTTTATCTCCGCCGCGCTTTTTATCCAACTGATGAGCATAATCGGCAATACGTATCAGGACTGGTAGACGCGCTGGCCCTAGATTGATCGGTTGATCGGCCCTTGCTCCTGGCTGTACCTGATCGGCCCGCACCTGTACCTGTACTTTGCCTTGCAAAAGCGCGCGGGCGTACTGTAATACCAGCCATTTCCCTAACGTTGTTTTGCCAGAGCCTGGATCACCTAAGATCACAACATAGCGGTTGATCTTCACTACCTCTGCCAGACTGAGCAAGCGGTGTTCGCGCTCGCCGGATTGGCGTGGCCGATTACGGGCCTGAAGGCTGGGCATGATCGGTCGATGGCTAATTGTTCTGCGGATCGCATCGTCCTCTGCATATTGGTCTTCTCCCGAACTATTGACCAGATCCTTCAACGCCGCGACATCTTTCAAATACAGGTTGTGTTCAGCCTGTCTCTCAGCTGCGTTCATCTCATCGGCTCGCAGAGAGACGTAGATACGTTCGAGCAAAACGTCGCGGCCATCCGGCAGAAAGAGCATTTCATTACTAGTGATCAGATACTGGAGGTATTGTTCCTGCTCAACGGGGCCATAAGCTTCTGGCCATAGACGTAAAGTGGGATGATCTTGCAAAAGAGGCGAGGCAAGATTGAGGAGTGTATCGGTAGTAGTGGCCCACGCGATACGTGAGTGATCGTCGTCTTTATATTCGCTCACCATGCCAACGACTCGATTTGTCTGGGTATCGAGCACAGGCGCTCCGCTCATACCACCCTTTATTTCATCTCCTTTGAGCTGTAACATCGATTGTTTGTGTTTATCTGGTACGAATACCACGCCATCAAGCGTGCCGCGTGCCCAACGTGTGTCGTAGCCAGCCAACTTCGCAAAGCCAAAAGAGCGATAAGAATGTTCGCTGCATTTTTCTGCGGAACCAAGTACCACCGGTACAACTCCTGGTGGAAGCTGTTCCAGTTGTAAAAAGGCGACATCATCTGCATCGCGTGGCGACCAGCCCGCCTTGAGGACAAATGCAGTTTGTTGATGCTCGTTGGTGAAGAATTGAATCTGGATCGGTTGATCGTAATTGCTTCCTACATCGTTGACGACATGCGCACAGGTCACGGCTAAATGATCGGATATGACAAAACCAGCGCCCAGCGTCTGACCCTTAACGTTCAAAATGCGAATGACGCTCTGGTGGAGGTCATGCATTATGCCATTCCTCTCCGTTTTCTATCTTCGACAATGGCATATTTCTATCTTTCTAGCGGAAGGGACAGCATATTCTTGAACAGCATATTTCTCTTCTCTAATGCTGCCCTTCCATCAATTGACGGTTTTTTACGGCGTATTGATAAATTATATTCACTTTGACTGCAAAACTCAACATATTGCATTGCTGATGGGAATATTTTCGTACGGTCTGACGTGATGCTGAATGGTGAAACGTGATGAGATGTTTGCTGGCTACCTCCGACCCTGATGGAATGCAAATGTCCCATCAGGGCCGTTTTGTCGAGATTTTACGCTTGCAGGGTGCTCCCTTGATAGATCCTTGAGCTTTAGCCAGAACAGCAGGGTGACTCGCGTTGCTCTATCAGAGTATCCTGGCTTCGTTCAACTCTGTCGCAGTGCTGGCATGGGAATTGGAATGCTATAGGTTTTCCCACCTACCCCTACACCTCCCGCGCAAGTATTGGGGGGCGTGGTACAGGGACCCCGCGATGATGGACACTCAGCCGCCCAGAACATATACCCAAGCATCCCTGCTGTTGTGCCTGCTCCATGAGGGGCTACCGTTTGCACATAAGTACCAGTTGTATCAATAAGTGACCCGCTGAAGCCTAAGCATTCTGGAGGCAGGCTCGACCCTTTTGAATCACTAATAAACAGGCTTCCCGTGAACTTGGCCGGGGCCAGGGGCGGGATTGGTGGACTGAACTGTGGCTTGCCATCAACGTGTTCCTGCCAATTCGACTCGGCACTAGTAGCACTGGTCGGTTGTTTGCTGGGAACCATCGCGTTTGCATAATCGAGAACCGGGTTGTTAGGATTCAGCCAATCTGTGGTTGCCTTCGCCGCTATTCCTATCAGGAATCGATCCCCTGCGGCTAGATCGATAGTCAGCCGGGCGGCAGGATTAGAGCCTGTTGGATCATAGGGGAGTTGGGAGCGATAGGCGGTGATGAATGCTTGAAGCCCGCTGAGATTGGGGCTGTTGGCTTCTTCATAATCAATTTCAATGCCCACACCTAATTGCTGAGCCAC
>DASTZT010000571.1:0-14696 GCA_035764225.1 Ktedonobacteraceae bacterium | reverse complement strand
GGTGCGCCTGGAAGTTCTATCATTCTTAGATCAGATGGAACTTTTGAATTAGCAGAACTAATAGCCAATGTGGTAACACCAATTATACAATCTTTTCCTGGTGCAACAACTGTTTTAAAATTCTTTCAGTATCCTCGTGCGGATCGTCCCCTCTGCGACCGACGGTGTCCGGGCAGGGAAGGGATGGGTGTTTGATCGTTTTGGCGGAGTAAGGCCGCTTTTTTGGCCGCTCAGCGCGTCGATTTTCTTGCATTGCCTGTTGCTATTATACCATATTTCCCCCGATTTCGAAAACCGTTTTTTGCGCAAAATCCCTGGCGATTTTCGAGCAGAGAAAAGATGCAGAAGCGGTACGTTCAGCAGGCTTTATGCGGGGCATAGGGAAAATCAGGGCGATTTCCGTCCTATTTCTTTTTGCCAGGAAGGATGGTTTTCGAATGACCCTCGCATAAGGCCTCTTTTTTGACTTCCTCACACCATCTCTTTGTTTTCCCTCTCCGCTCCATTCAGCATGGCGGGCAAGCCCGCGACCAGGAAGAATTGGACGAGGCAGACCGGGAGAATGTAGTAGAGTAGGGAGGATGCAAACGCGGGCGTATAGCCCGCCATCGGACCAATGGCAAAGAAGACAAGGCCGATCAGTGCTACCCCTAATGCAGCTCCTAGTTGTTGCGCGGTGCTGATCGCCCCCGAAGCCGCTCCTACGGCATCCTTTCCGGCAACAGCGATGATAAAGCCTGGCAGGGGCGTGGCTACGAGCGCATTGCCAAAGCCCATCACTGCCAGAGGTAGCAACGAGAAGAATGAGAGCTGGTTCCCGGCCTGCGTGACGACTGCCAGGGTCAGGAGAGCGCCAAAAGAGGCGATGAGGATGCCAAAGCTGAGAATACGCGTACCTAGCAGGCGCGTTAGATAGCTCGTTGCCAGTGAGCCGATGGTATAGGTGATGGCCATTGGGGTGAAGGCTAGCCCGGCGTCAAAGGCGGTAAAATGATGCCCCACCTGTAAATATAGGGCGAGGATGAAGAAAAGGCCACTGCCCAGAGCGGTTTCTAGCAGCAAGACGCCGACGCTACGCGTAAAGAGCAGGTTGCGGAAGAGGGAGAGTTCTAAAAGCGGCGAGCCAATCTTTGCCGTGCGGTGGCGTTCGTAGCGCAGAAAGAGCCAGATGGCGGGGATGGCTATCACAGGAGCCAGCAACAGCCAGAGCGGCCAGCCTAGATCGTGTCCCTGCACGAGCGGGTAAATGATGAGCAAGAGCGAGATCGTGGCAAAGAGCACTCCGGGGCCATCGACGCGCGTTGTGGTCTGCGAACGCGATTCGCGCAACAGGGGCGCGGCTGCCAAGAGGGCCAGCAGGCCAATAGGCACGTTGACGAAGAAGATCGGACGCCAGCTCAGTCCCCAGAGATTGAGGCCGAGCAGGATGCCGCCGAAAAGTTGGCCTCCGATGGCAGCGACACCGATGACTGCGCCCAGGATGCCTATCGCTGTCGGCTGTTCCTTTTCAGGAAAGAGGTGTTTGATCAGCGAGAAGACTTGCGGAAACATGACGGCGGCCAGGATGCCTTCGAAGGCACGGGCAGCCAGCAGAAATAGCATATTTGGGGCGATGCCACAGAGCAGAGAGAAGAGCGTGAAACCGACGGTCCCCAGCAGGAACATACGCTTGTGCCCATAGATATCACCCAATCGCCCGCCTGAGACGACAGCCACGCCATAGGCTAGCACATAGCCCGCGACAACCCATTGTAGTTCGGCGGCACTGGCGTGTAGATCACGCTGGATCGCGGGCAGAGCGACGAAGACGATGAAATCATCGAGCGTCGTCATGAAGGCTGCCAGCACGATGATGGAGAGCGCGCCCCAACGTCGCGCCTTCCCAGGCGAAGCGACGGCAATGGCGGGAATATTAATCGTATCGTGTGTAGTCATGGTGTGTAGCAGAGGGTAAAGCACTTGCCCACTGGTGTTTACTCTCTGCGTCTCTCCTTTCCCCGACAGGGTGATCTATGCGTAATTCAGTCGCCAGGTACCAATAGGGCAAGCGCAAGGCCCCCACGTCCCCCATCCCATCCCCTTGCCCCTACCACATTCCCCCAATTGGACCAACTGGGTGATCTAGGCTCGGTAAATGGCGGCCTGACTTTCGGGCGTATCGATGTTGTGGCGATCAATGATCAGAAAGCCGGTATCAACGTGTTTTGCAAGTTCCTCTGGCTGGCCTTGCAATGCCTTTAAGGCATACTCGCACGCAATGCGGCCCATCACAAAGGGGCGCTGGGCGATAATAACATCGGCGACGCCACCACGAATTTCTTCTTCGGCTTGCTCGGAAGCATCAAAGCGCACAATTTTGACGCTCCCCTTTTTGCCCGCCTCGGTGACTGCCTGGGCGACGCCCCTTGAGCTATAATCTCCTCCAGTTCCGACGACGCCCGCAAGATCGGGATGCTGCTCTAAGGTTGCCAACATTTGCTCTTTGGAGCGTGGGATTGAGCCGCCATCAAAGTTGATGCCCAGCAGATCGATGGCTGTTCCAGCCGTTGCCAGAACTTCCTGACAGCCCGCTTCTCGCAGATCAGTGGCGCTCACTCCTGGCTGGAGGCTCTGGATACAAACTTTGCCGGAGCCACCAATGGCCTTAATCAGCAACTCGCCAGCGATTCTCCCTCCCTGACGGTTGTCGGAGCCGATATAGGCGAGCGGGAAGGTCACGGGTCCATTGTTGTAATCGCCATCGCCCAGAAATGCATCGACCGTAATCACGGGTACGCCAGCTTTGTGAGCGCGGTAGAGCGGCTCGACCAATACCTGACCATCGCAGGGCGCGACGATCAACGCATCGATCTTGCTGGCGAGCAGCGTATTCACGAGGGAAGCTTGTAAGGTAGCGTCGAACTGGGCTGGCGCTTCGACGCACAAAGAGACCTCACACCCCTCCGCTGCTGCCTGGACGCCTTTGAGAATGGAGAGATAGAACGGAGTGCGCAATCCCAGTAAAACACCTAATGTATAGTGACCATTTCGCATAGCTTTGTTCATGTCTTATCGCCTTCTCTTCTGCCTATTGAGCACCAACCATCAGCCCGACGATCTCGTTGCTATCCGTCTCGCCCACCCGACGCTCACCAACGTTACAGCCGCGCCGTAGCACGATGACGCGATCAGCGACCGCGAAGACATCCTGAAGATTATGGCTGATCAGAATCACCGGGATACCCTGAGCACGCAATCTGCGTACCAGGTCCAGTACCTTCATCTGCTCAGGCACGCCAAGCGCGGCTGTTGGCTCATCCATAATCATCAGACGCGCATTCCAGTAAAGCGCGCGTGCAATCGCTACGGCCTGGCGCTGCCCACCGGACATATTAAGCATGGGGACAGAGAGGTCAGGGATGCGGATATCAAGTTTCGCCAGCAGCTGCCGGGCTTCCTGGTGCATAAACGAGCGATCAACCACCGAGACGAAGCCGAATTTGCGGCGGGTGGGTTCGCGGCCAAGAAAGATATTAGTGGGGGCATCCAGGTTTTCACAGAGGGCCAGATCTTGATAAATCGTCTCAATGCCGTTTTGTCGGGCTTCAAGCGGCGAGGCATGCTGGAGCAGAGAGCCGTTGAAGGTGATGGAGCCGTCATCGGGACGGTGGACGCCGGAAATCAATTTGATGAGGGTGGATTTGCCCGCGCCATTGTCTCCCAGCAGTCCAACCACTTCGCCGGGGTAAATTGAGAGGCTGACGTTATCGACTGCCAGCAAACCGCCGAAGCGTTTGGTGAGTTGGTTTACCTGGAGAACGGGCGAGGAGGGCGGAGCGTCGTAGTGCTGCATCATCAAAACTCTCACCTCACTTTCACTTGTTAATCAGCTTTGCTTTGGCCTGATCGATGAAGACCGCCAGGATAATCACCGCGCCGATGGCGATAAATTGCCAGAAGGGGTCAATGCCCAGAATCACCAGACCATTTTGAATCACCGCAATAATCAGCGTACCAATCAGCGTGCCAATGATCGTCCCTTTGCCACCAAAGAGCGAGGCACCACCAATGGCCGCCGCCGCAATCGAATCGATCAGCAGAGGATCGCCAGCATTGGCCGCGCCACTGGTGTAGCGGAACATATAGAGCACTCCGGCAATGGCAGCAAAGCAGGCGGAGAGGGTATAGAGCTGAATCAGGCGACGGGAGACGGGGATACCAGCGCGTGAGGCGGCCTGTGCATTGCCACCAATGGCATAGGTATGCACCCCGAAACGGGTATGAGCCAGCAGCCAGTAACAGACCACGACCAGGATGATGCTCACCAGCAGTTGGAAGGGCAGCAGTCCGGTGACGCTACGCAACTGGGCAGGGGTCAGGCCAGGGGGCACCCGAAAGAAGCTGACGCCTCCTGTTGGCAACAAATAGATAATGGCATCGTTGCCCAGGTCACCAATGCCGGGAGTGGTGATGCTGACCGGCTCCCCACTCGCCAGCAGAAAGCCAGCGCCGCGCACCATCGCGTACATGCCAAGCGTGACGATAAAGGGGGGAACGGCTAAACGAGTGATGAACCAGCCATTGAGCAGACCGGGAAGAATGCCAACAATCACGCCTACGACCATGCCGATCAGCACAACCAGGGGCAGAGGCAAGCGCGTGCCCAGGTCAATCACCACCAGGGCTGAGACCACCGATGCCAGGCCCATCACGTAGCCGGTTGAGAGATCGATGCCGCCCGAAATAATTACAAAGGTCTGGCCCAGCGCGAGCAACAGCACAAACGCCATATCCGTCAAAATATTTTGTAGATTGAAGAGGCTAAAAAAGCCTTGACCAGTAGAGGAGAAGAAGATGACGAGCGCCAATAAAAAGAGCCATGACCATCCCTTCCCCAACAGTTCCACGACTTTCTGTGGACGCGATCCGTCTTTGAGCGTTACATTCAGCATGAGTAGAAGGAATCCAATCCTTTTGCACCCCTTTCCCCTCTGGAAGGGGAAAGGGTGGAATTATGGGTACGATAGTTATTGATAAACCGCGCCCTGAGCCTCAGGTGTATCGACGTTATTCTTGTCGATCACGACAAAGTCGGTCGCGACATGCTTGGGCATGTCTTTGTCGGTGCCGTTTAACGCTTTGATGGCGTAATCGGCTGAGATGCTACCCATGTCAAAAGGCTTCTGACCGATAATCAAATCAACGATGCCGTTACGCAGGTCAATGATGGACTGCTGCGAAGAATCGAAGTGAGCCACCTTGACGACTCCGCTCTTCTGAGCATTTTTTACGGCGGCGGCAGCGCCCTCCGCACTAAAGGCGGTCGCGCCAAAGACGCCGACGAGATCGGGATGCGCTTGCAAAATAGCCGATGTCTGGGAAGTCGCTTTGGCGATATCGCCGCCATCGAAGTTCTCGCCCACAAGCTGCACAGCTCCATTAGTTGCGGCGATGGCATCTCTGAAGCCTTGAGCACGCTGCACAGCGGTGCTGGCACCGGGGGCGTTGTTTTGCAAATAGACCTTGCCCCTGCCACCAATCGCTTTAATCAGAGCCTCACCGGCAATCTTGCCACCTTTGACATTGTCCGAGCCAATGTAGGCCAGCGGGAAGGTTACCGCCCCGGTGGTATAATCGCCCGTGCCCAGGAAGGTATCGACGGTGACGACCTGAATACCTTTGTCGTTGGCGTTCTTCAAAGGAGCGATCATGACCTGATTGTCGGTAGGCGAAATAATGATGGCATCGACTTTTTTGGCGATATAGGCGTTGACCATCTGGGTTTGCAGATTGGGGTCCCAGTTGGCTGGCGCATCGTAGAGCACAGTGACGCCTTTGGGTTGCGCCAGGTTCTGCGCACCTTTTTTGACCATGTTATAAAAAGGAACGCCCTGGATACCCGCAATAAATACAATGGTATAATTTTTACCGTTGGTGGCGTTGTTGCTCGTCGTGCCCGCAGGGGAGGTGTTACAGGCTGCGAGAGCAATACCTCCTGCTAACGCCGCGCTCCCAATCAGGAATTCGCGCCGATTGAGCCGATCCGGGATCAGCCCGGACTGATCCAAACGAAAAGCAGTTTTCTTCATGTAAAGAACTCCTTAAATATATTTTCAAACGCCAGGCTGTGCTGTTTACGATTTAAACAGCCTTGCTTGTTGTTTGCGGCGTACTCTACTTGCCGACGACCTGTCGTAGATCATCGACGACTCTTTCGAGCTGTGTTGCGGCTTCAGAGGCCGAGCTGGCACCGGCAGCGAGCTGGTCGGCGACCTGGACGGTGACATTGATAGCAGACTCTAACTTCTGATTACTGGTCCCCTGATAGTGGATGGCCCGCTCCAGATAGTGCGTATCGGCCATAAACTGCTGTAAGACAGTTTTGGCAGATTGACTATCCACCTCATGCCAGTGATTGATGAGCGTGTTGCCGACGTTATTGATGCGCTGAATGGCCTGGTTGGCGGCGTTGGTATAATACTGCACTGAGCGCAAACCAACCTGTGAAGAATCGACTACCCAGGTCTGCTGAGTGGCAGCGTTTTGCTCTTTGGCAGCCAGGGTTTTGAGGGCCAGACTGCTGGAACGCAGATGATCGACGGAACGCAGGATCGGCGAAGTGATGCGTCGTCCAATCCCCAGACCAATGATGGCGGCCAACACGAGGATGCCAAGCGTGATAATCGCGGTCAGACGCAACTGATCGTCGGCTGCTCGCGTCGTGTCGTTGAGAGGACTCAGCACCAGATAGGTCCAGGGCACGGTAAAGGTAGTGCTTTTGACCACCTGGAACTCTGTTTGCTGTCCGGGGGGTGTGACCTGAAAAGCGGTGGCATTATTTTGTAACGCCTGCGCCAACTCCGGTCCACGATCAAGTGTATTGAGCGTCGCCCCACTCTGCAAACCATAAAGCCCAACCTGTTGAGCATGCTGTTGGAAATCCTGCTGGGGAGGATTGAGCGAACGGAACAGTTGCGCTGAGTTGCTGTAGTTAAAAGGGTCAGGATTGGCATTGGTGTAGGCAATGCAGACGCCATGCTGATCGAGGATCATGGCATAGCTACCTTGCCCGTTGACCCCCGCTTCTTTATTGACAATATCCCAGATATAGCGCATATCGAAGGTCGAGCGCAGAATGCCGATGGGAGCGTAGTTCAGAGGATCGTGAATGGGCGAATAAATATCTATCGATGCCTCGTTGGTCACGCTGTCATAAAAGACATCGGAAATTAATGATTGCCCTTGCTTCTGCACAACAAGCTGCGACAATTGATCGATGCGCTCAAGGGTAGACGGCAGAACATAAATCGGGTGCTTCTGTGCGTCCTGCCCGTGAGCACGAGGGAGCGTGGGATAAGAGAGACGCAGGTTGCCTTTGAGATCAAAGACTGACCAGTCTTCGTAGAAGCTACCTCGCCCATGTCCGGTTGCCAGACCTGCCAGAGCGTTTGCTCTGGTAATGTCATCCGGCGTTTTCGAGATCAGGAAGTTCTGAATTGATGATAAGCGCGCCAATCCCTCGGTTTCGAGGACACGTTCGGCGAAGTAGCTATCGATTAATTGCGTATGAGTTACAGCGTCGGTTTGCATTTCCTGACTGGCCTGAGTAATCAGGGTAGGACGCGCGATAAGTTCAACAATCACAACGGTGACAAGCAGCGGTATGATAGCTGCGAGTACGAGTAACCCGGAGACACGCACTGACAGTGAAAAAGACAGTTTCCTGTGCGGAAATGGCTTACCATTGGGCACCATAGGTGTGTGCTCCTCCTTTCAAAATACTGCTAGTGTTGGACAAGACCCGCCGCTTCTAGATGGCTCACCAGTTGGTAAATTTCATCAGGGCTTTGCCCAAAAAGCTGAGCAAGCTCGATGATAGTGCGAGAACCATCGAGCAACAAAAGTAAGCGTCTATAAATGCGTGGGAAACCCTGTTGAGCCATGATATACATGGCTTCATCTACTTGCTTGATACGATAGGGCGCACATTGCAAGAAAGAAGGCATCCTCGGCTGAACTCCTGGGAAGGCCGGATTGTTGACGGCAGATGACTGAGGTCCAGGGAGGGCGGGATATTTCCCTGTGACTGACGTAGTTGATGGGCTCTTACCAGAAAGAAGTGCAGGAGAAGACAACGCCAGATCAGGTGGAATGTAAGGGAGAAAAGCAAAACGGCACTCGCGCCAAAAAGCGAGCCGCTCTAGCGATTCCGCTGTATTGAGATATCCCACCTGTGCTCGTGCTGGCCGCCCATTAACGAAAATAACCATTCCGCCTTCAAAAGCAGACCCCTCTCCACGCTGTACAGTAAGCACACCAGTTTTGCGCCCAAGCTGGATGGTATCAATGACTTGAGCGAGATTCTCAGTCACTGTATAGTCTTGCTCTGGCATGGTCACCATCTTGCTAAATAGAAAGACGCCTATCCATCAGTCCCGAAGCAGAGCAAACTTTCTGCGCTTCCAGGCACGCGCGGAAAAAACAAAGAGAAAACTCCACATCTGCCGACATCCCTAAAATATGAATGCACTTATCTATCATACATCTATTGTAGTATAAATAGATGTGTTTATAGATAAGGTAAGGTTCTCTGCTTTTGCTCAGGACATTCGAGAAGGTACTTAAATTACTTCTTTAAACAAGAGTATAACAAATGATGATCTTTATGGGAAGTATCTTATTAACGGGCCGCAAATTTTAATGGCATATTTATGCTATTGAGCGTGATTAACAGTTCGCAGTGTCTTATAAACATATAGAACTTTATGTGCTTATCAGGCTATCGACATATTATTAGAAATAACGGTCTAGGAGGCAGAATCGGTATTTTTGCTAATTCTGCACTAGTATATATCAATTCTCAGATTCTCTTATTCGATTTATTTTCCATTTATTTCTTTCAATACATTACTATAGCTATTTTGTCTCATGATCCTGTGTTACTTCTGGTATATAACAGCAAGTTTTTTTATACTTAAGTAAGCAAGGAAATATTAATGGAGCTAGTACGGTGTTTTCACCACTAGTCAAAGAAGAATGAGAGACTTTTTAGAGGAAAAGCCGCTGCTGTGCATTGAAACTATGCACGGATTTGACCAGGGCGTTGCAGAATTAGCAGATGTTGGATTCAAGGTCATCTATGCTTCGCTGCCAATCCTGGTCGAGGAATGCCTGCGTCATCGTACTGTTGTCGGGATTGTCAAAGGCCCACGCACGAAGATCGGCAGACAAGAACTCGATCTGCTGGCCCACAAACATCCCAACCTGGTAATCTCTTACATTGGACGGCATCCATCTCAGGTACTGGCTCCCGATATCCACGTTGTCGCAACCGCAAGGGAAGGAACAGTACTTGTAGTGCAGACGAGGTATGGGAACATCCCGGTCCTATCTCTGGCGCACTCACCATTATCCTCTGCTGTCTGTGCCTATGTTGTAACGCTTTCTCAAGATCTGCTAGCAAACCATGATGAGTCCACCTGGCAACTGAGCATCAATGCTGGCAATACATTTAGCGTTAGAAGAGGGCACGCTTTTACAGCAGACAACTTGAAGGGCAGCCTCCTGGCAGCTCGCTACAATATGGCTGTAATAGGCGCAGGGGATATAGGATCTCAGGTCATCCAGTCTTATGTTCAAGCGGGGGCCCAGGTGAGCTATAACACGAGGCAAGCCCATCTCGCACTCTCAGAAAGAGGCTGCTTTGTTCCATCAGTGAGCAGCTTGTTCCGCAGCCAGTCAAGAATTGACGTGCTGACCATTCACGTACCTCCAGGCACCGTTATCCCTCTTGAGCAAGTCCAAAACGTTAGGATATTTATTAACACGTCCTCTGGCCCTTGCATTGACGATGATGAATTAATTCGCGCATTAGCAGAGCGGCGAATCCAGCGTGCGCTGATCGACGTTTTCCGGCACGAAGGAGCTGACTTTTATGGTCGGGTTGATCTGCGCAGCAGCAGCCTGGTCCAGTCGCGATTGAACCCATTTCCTCACGTTCTTGATAGCGCCAGAGATACCGAGCGCAAACGCTTGCTCCAGCACTTGATTGATGAGCGACGATTATTTCTTACCCCGCACATTGCCTATCTCGAAGAAAGTGCTGTTCGCCAAACCCTAGCAGCAGCTATCGAAAATATTGTGCGCTACCAGAGCATCCATGTGCCACTGGCAGCATGTTAACCCGGAAAGGAGTCCATTCTCATGATAGAACCCATTACCTGTCGAGCTGCTATTTGCACTGATTTTAGCCAACCACTGCGTATTGAAGACGTGGTGATCGACGCGCCGCAAGCGGAGGAGGTGCGCGTACGTATGGTGGCTGTGGCAATCTGTCACAGCGATGTCCATTATATGCGAGGTGAGTGGAACGCCGAACTCCCGGCCATTTTTGGGCATGAGGCCGCAGGCATCGTCGAAGCGGTTGGCGAACGTGTCTCCGATATCCAGCCAGGACAACGCGTGGCCATCTCGCTGATCCGCTCCTGCGGACATTGTTTTTATTGCATGCAGGGAGCATCGCAACGCTGCGAGGGCACATTCGCGCTGCAACGAGAAAGCCGTGTCCATTCTCTCCAGGGACAGCCGATACAGCAAGGGGTACGGATTGGCGCATTTGCCGATTATGCCGTTGTGCATCAATCCCAGATCGTCCCCCTGCCCGACGATTTCCCCCTGGAGTACGCCGCCTTGCTCAGTTGTGGTGTCGTCACCGGCGTAGGTGCTGTCGTGCATACGGCCCGCGTGACACCGGGAAGCACGGTTGTCGTCATTGGCGCGGGAGGAGTCGGGCTGAACATTATTCAAGGGGCACAAATCGCCGGAGCGAGCCAGATTATCGCCATTGACCGCCTGGAGAAAAAGCTTGTTGAAGCCAGGGCGTTTGGTGCAACTCACACCGTGTTTGCCGAAGATCACGTCCTTTCTAGAGTGAAAAGTCTGACCGCGGGTCGAGGAGCCGATTACGTCTTTGTCGCCGTTGGCAACGCCCAGGCAGTGGAAGATAGTCTAGTGCTCGTTCGACCCAGAGGAACGTTTATTATTGTTGGGCAACCCCCCATCGAAGACCGGGCAGCCTTTCCGGTGCGGGAAATAGCCATCACCGAAAGAACGATTATCGGCTCTTTGATGGGATCAACGCGCCTGCATCAAGATATGCCCTGGTTGATCTGCCTGCATCAACAGGGACGGCTCAAACTGGGCGAACTGATCTCGCAACGCTATCCCTTGAGCCAGATCAACACGGCAATCGCAGAGATGGAAACGGGAAACTCGCTGCGCAATGTGATCGTCTGGCCAGAAAGGTAAGGCGCACCATCAAAGTAACCCTGCGCTGACTGAAATATCAGCAGGCGAGCGGTTCTATAACTTTCCAGCCACGAATCGCTCGCTTGTTTGTTTTGCTGAGAACTGGCCCTATTTAAAAAATGCTGAGCGCAAGGCGGTAGCAGCTTCCTCCACGCCTCGATCCCCTCGCTCAAAAATGGACCCCATGCTCATAAAGCCGTGGATCATGCCATCGTAGCGGCTCACCGTCGTCGGGACGCCAGCTTCCGCCAACTTCCGACCATAGGCTTCGCCCTCGTCACGCAGTGGGTCATATTCGGCAGTAATAATTAGCGCAGGTGGCAGCCCTTTTAGATTTGGAGCCAGCGCAGGGGAAGCCAGGGGATTTACTTTGTCGTTCTCATTGTTCAGATAACTGCTCGTAAACCAGCTCATATCCTGCCGGTTCAGCATATAGCCCGTGCCATTTTCCTCATGAGAAGGGGTTTTGGCTGTAAAATCGGTGGCGGGATAGATCAGCAACTGGAATACTAGCGCCGGGCCTCCCCGGTCCCGTGCCATCTGCGCCACGACTGCTGCCAAATTGCCGCCCGCACTATCCCCTCCAACGGCAATGCGCGTGGTGTCAACGTTCAGCTCGGCCCCATGTGTAGCAACCCATTGCGTCGCGGCATAGCAATCCTGAGGAGCTGCCGGAAACTTGTGCTCAGGAGCCAGCCGATAGTCTACGGACACGACGACACAACCAGCCTGGTTTGTCAAACTCCGGCAAAGCGCATCATGCGTATCCAGATTACAAATCACCCAGCCGCCCCCATGAAAGAACACGAGCACCGGAAAAGGGCCATTTCCTTGCGGAGTATAGATCCTGACAGGCAGGTCTGCTTGCGGACCGGGGATCATACGATCTTCGACGTTTGCCACCTTTTCTGGCTCTGCGGTCGAACGAGCAGCTTCTGTCTGCATGGCAATCATCTGGCGCACCATCTCAGGCGGGAGCGTGTGGAGCGGAGGGGCATTGAGCGCTGCCATCTGCTCCAGATATGTGTGTACTTGTGGGTCGAGAGGCATGTATCGTGTCTCCTTTCTCTGCTACCCTGCTTATAAAAGAGCATAAAAACTGATACACAGCATTTCATTGAGGCGTCTCATCGAATGATGACCCTGTGGCAAACAGGATACTCCTGTTAGCAGATAACAAACGTACCTCATCCTCACTATATTGTCTGCCAACGCCAAAAGTCAATCAAAGGTGTTCGTGCGAAAAGCTGTGTTGATTGCTCGACGCCACTCTCGAAAACGGAGCCATAACAACTTTGCAAGCTATCGACACACCTTTCCCAAAGCGTTATAATGTACAGGCACAAGGCATAGACGTTAGGCGAGACAAGGGTATTCACCAAAGGTATGAACGAAAAAATTCAGTCTGTACTCAATTCGCTTCCTCATAAGCCAGGCATTTATTTGATGAAGGATGCTGAGGGCACTATTCTGTATGTGGGTAAGGCTATCTCACTGTATAACCGCGTGCGCTCCTACTTTCAGGAATCGACCGATCTTAGCCCGAAGAATCGTAGCATGGTGGCAAAGATTGATGATATCGAGTTTCTGGTGGTCAAAAATGAGGTCGAGGCGCTGGTGTTGGAGAGCAACTATATCAAGCAGTACCGACCGAAGTATAATGTGCTGCTGCGCGACGATAAAAGCTATCCCTACATCAAGGTCTCACTGACAGAGGATTTTCCTCGCGTGTACCGCGTGCGCAGCTTTCAGCGCGACGGCAATCGCTACTTTGGCCCCTATACAAATTCGGGTGCAGTCGATGCCACGCTCGACCTGCTAAATAAGCTATTCGCCTTCCGTACCTGTCGCTATGATGGCAGCGCATGGGCTTCTCCACGCGATGGCGAGACACCTGCGAGTTGGAAACAAAAGCTGCTGCCACGCCCCTGCACACAGTTCTATATCCATCGCTGCATCGCTCCCTGCGTCGCCTATGCCTCGCGAGAAGATTATGATGCTGTGATTAAGCAGGTGATCCTCTTCCTGGAAGGCAAGCACGATGAAGTGCTCAAAGATCTGCGCGAGCAGATGGATACGGCTGCCGAAAATCTGAATTTTGAAGAGGCCGCCCGCATCCGAGATCGCATCAAGGCTGTTGAGCGAGTGTTGGAGAAACAACGCATTATCAATACTGAGGGACAGGACGACCAGGACGTGATTGCACTGGCAAGAGGCGATGACGAGACGTGCGCCCAGGTCTTCTTCTTCCGTAGTGGTAAACTGGTCGGGCGCGAATACTTTATCCTGCAAAGCACACGCGAGAGCAGCCCTGGCGAGATTATGGGTTCATTCCTGCAACAGTTTTACGAAAGCTCTCCCCATATTCCCAACGAGATTATCGCCGAGTTTGAGCCGGATGATCGCGTGGTGATCCAGAACTGGCTGAAGGAGAAACGCAAAGGGACAACGGCTGCCAGCGGTGGCAACGCCGTCACGATCAACGTCCCCAAACGCGGTGATAAGCTGCGGCTGATCGAGATGGTCAAGCAGAACGCCCAGGAAGTTTTAGAGCAGCAGCGCATCAAGTGGCTGACCGATAGCCAGAAAACGCAGCTCGCGCTAGAAGAGTTGCAGGAGGCGCTCAATCTGGTGACCCCGCCGCAACGTATCGAGTGCTACGACATCTCCAATACACAGGGCACGAACTCGGTTGGCGCAATGGTGGTGTTTGAGGGAGGACGACCCAAAAATAGCGAGTATCGCCGTTTTAAGATCAAACAGGTCGAGGGGCCAAACGATTTTGCCAGCCATCAGGAGGTGTTGCGCCGCCGCTTCCGCAAAGCCGCCAATACAGCAGCTCAGGCCAGCCGCGAGGAAGCCGAAAACGCGCAACTGGCGGAGATCCAATTGGCAGGCGACGAGGCAGGAGTTTCATTACCGGAAGATCCAGCAACTGAGCAGTTACACCATGACTGGGCCTTACCTGATCTGGTGATTATCGACGGTGGCAAAGGTCAATTGAGCGCCGCGATGGAGGTTATGCAGGAGCTACAACTGACGATCCCCACTGTCGCTTTGGCGAAAGAGCGTGAGGAGATTTTCATCCCAGGCTCGCCTGAACCGATCATGTTGCCACGCACCTCGCAGGGCCTCTATCTGGTGCAGCGTATTCGTGACGAGGCGCACCGCTTCGGCATCACCTATCACCGCAAGTTGCGTTCGGACCGCACCTTTAAATCTGTGCTCGACGAGATACCGGGGATCGGTCCCAAACGTAAGCAGGCGCTGATCAAACATTTTGGCTCCGTGCGCGCCATCAGCTCCGCCAGCGTTGACGAGCTTGCCACGCTCGATGGTATGACGCGGGACGCGGCTGAGAAGGTCAAAGAGTACATTGGCCGCCTGGAATAAAATCGCCGTTGCCAAAC
>DASTZT010000570.1:0-5962 GCA_035764225.1 Ktedonobacteraceae bacterium | reverse complement strand
TAATCACAGCACCTATGACGCGATTGAGGCTATCAATCATGCTCGCGAGCTGGAGCACCTACCGTCATTACGCCTGCCCGCGAACTTCTATGATCTCGATCCGGTGCAACAACAATTTGTGCTGGTGAACGTGGAGCGGACAGATCGCGGGCTGCACCCCTTACAGATGGATGCCAGCCTTTCACGGATAGCTCTGGCTTATAGTAAACAGTTGCGCGACTTGCATTTTTTCGCTCACACTAGCCCGATCAGCGGTACGTTTGAGCAGCGGGTCAATAGCAATCCTGCTCTGGCGGACCACTACTATACTGCGGCTGAAAATCTGGCTGGCAATCCGGTGGCGGGAGTAGGACCGATCTACGAGTACATGTATAACGATCAGTCGGAAGCATGCGGGCATCGCGATAACATTCTCAATCCTGCCCTGACGCTGATCGGCATTGGACTGGTGGCAGACGACCAGTACGGCAGCATCTCCGCGCAGGAATTTATCGAGCCTGCGCCCTGGAATCCCTATCATCCCACGATGGCAAATACTGTCATGCCACGCATCTCATTAACCGTCCATGACGATCCACATATTCCCTTGATGTATTTTGAGGCTCATGTGCAGGATACTATCGGGACGGTTCGCATCACCTGGTTTCTAGACCACATAGGCGATCCGCTGCAGATCGGCGCGAATCTTACCCTCGACCTGCGACGACTTCCACCGGGCAAACATACGCTGCTGGCTTATGTGGCGGACGGCACACAACATTACGCGGTGGCACAGGAGACGCTTGGGCCTTAAAGTTAGCCCCAATCCTCGTACTCTTCCTTGCCCTCCTCCAGCCAGCGTTCCCCACGCTCCAAAATGATCGGCCCTAGCAAATCCTCTTGCTTGACGCTGATGCGCTCCCACTTCCACAATTCGAGCACGGCGAGGAAGGTGACAATAATCACCAGGCGCGAGGACTCGTTGGTGATGACTTCTGCAAGCAAGACGCTGGAACGTTCTTGCAGGATGCTGATGATTTCGGCGATACGCTCGCTTACTCGCACGCGGGCGATGGGGACGAGATCGTTGCCGTTTTCGGCATCTTTGGCCTGTAGCTCTAGCAGACGTTGAAAAGCTCTGGTGAGCGATTGCGCTTCCATACCGACCAGGGTGGGAGGCGTCCAGGCCAGTTGCGCCTCGATCCCTGCCAGCAGCCCGGAACGCCCATGCGTCTGCAAGCCTGTCTCTTCTCGCTGACGCAGCACCGTAGCGATCTCTTTGGCCTGTTTGTACTCTACCAGATGTCGCTGCAATTCTTCGGCCATCGTGATGGCGTTCTCCGCCTCGCCGCCAGCTTCCACCTTGCTGCTATGAGGCAGCAGGCTTTGCGATTTGATAAAGAGGAGACGAGCGGCAATCGAGACAAAGGCGGCCATATTCGCCAGGGGCAGAGCTTCGGCCTCCCATTGCTGTAAATAGGCGAGATACTGATCGGTTACGGCGACGAGTGAGACGGTGGTAATCTCCATTTGCCGCTTCTCGATCAGGTGCAATAGCAGATCCAGCGGCCCCTCGAACACGGGGAGATGGACCACATACCGCTCTTGCTGGCCCTGCGTTAATTCTAGCTCATCGATGCCGATCTGCTCTAACATAGTTTACGATACCTCATCTACCGCGTGTAATGCTGCTGCTGGACCATTGGGCTGATGATGCGTGCGAATATAGAGCACGGCGCGTTCCGATAGCCCGGCATCGGCTGCCAGTTGCGCCCCCACTTCGGCATGCCACCAGGCATAGGCGAGCGAACGCCGCCACCCCGGAAGATACCTTTCTCCAGGGACGATGGCCGAACCCACCAGAGATGTCAGCAGACGCGGAGCACATTTTTTGCCAACCACAATGGCCGGGCGCGTCCAGAATGGCACCCGCCCCTCAGCTTTGCCGACATCGTGCAGAAGCGCCGCCGCCAACAAATCCGCTTCGTTAGAGCCACGAGCCTGCAAGCTCCGGCACACGCGCAAACTATGCTGCTGATCGGCCTGCGACATGGTGCGAAAGAGGCACAACGCGGGGGGAGCCAGCCAGCGCGCCACCTCCGCATAATCCTCGCTTGATAACGGACTCACAAAGCCAAGTTGCTGACGCACCTGCCTCAGACGATACGCGATAGCTTGTAACCAGATTATGCTTTTCATCACTACCGCAGCACCAGATAGAGGTTTAAGATAGTCTGTAAGGCATTAGGAAACGGTCCTCCGAGCACCAGTGCTACCACGCTGGCAGCTCCCTGCAATATAAGGTTAGCAGGAAAAAAGAGTGGAAAACCGCCGAGGCCAGCCAGAGTCGCCAGGAAAGGTACAAGGAAAAATATAATCAGGATGATAAACGGCCCGTAGGGTGCGGATCTGGCGAACTGCACCGCCTGCTTGCTGGGGAGTAAGGTATAGAGGATCTGATAGCCATCAAGGGGATAGATCGGTAACAGATTGAGCAATACCAGGGCGATATTGGTACAGGCAAAGACGACAAGAAACTGGAGGATATGTGGAGTAATAGGATTGTTAGTAAAGAGGAACGCGCCTGAGAAGCGGATCACTATGGCTGTGACGATGCCGATAATTAGATTAAAAAGGGGTCCGGCCAGCGATACCAGCAAGACACCGACGTTCGCGCCCGGACGCAGCTTCCAGGGGTCCGGCTTGACAGGTTTACCCCATCCTAGCCCAATCGGACCAGCTCCTATAGGTTGAAAGGCGAGAATAACACACATCAACAGGCCAACGGGATCGACGTGAGCGCGCAGACTCAGCGTCTGTCGCCCCTCAGCCTGGGGAGTACGATCACCTAGCCAGTAGGCCACTACGGCATGCGCATACTCGTGCAGCACAATTGAAGCAAGAAACGCCACGATAATCATGAACGCCAGCAAAACATTTATCGCCATTTTTCACATAATCCTTTATACTAGCAGATCAATTTCCATGCCCTCATATGCGGAACGCGTCCGCGCAAAGCGTGCCTGTGCCTCCGCTTCCATCTGATCCAATTGCTCATCGTCATAGGTTGGTTCATGGTGAAATAGGATCAATTCCCCCACATGCGCTGCCATCGCCGCCTCTAGCGCCATCTCTATCGTACTATGGCCGTACCCATGTTTGACGTGCTGATAGTCAGACGCGGTATATTGCGCGTCATGGATCAATAGATCAGCCCCCTCGATAAAAGCCAGGAATGCGCCTTCGCACCCATTGCCCCACTCAACATCGGTGGCATAGACGACGCTACGCCCCGCGTGCTCCACGCGATAGACAACCGCCCCATTGAGGGGATGGCAGTGCGTAAATAGCGTCATCACACGCACTTCGGCGTCATCAGCGGACAAAGCAGTTTTATCTTTCGCTCTCGGCTCGCCATTCTGACCTTGAGAGCGGATGCTCAAGCCGTCAGTAATCAATGGCTGGCGATGACTGTTCCAGCTAATACACTGTCCATCGGTCACGGTATAGAAGGCGCGGCTCGCTGGAAGACGATCTCCCTCTACAGGGAAATACGGAGGAGAGACGAACGGGGTTACGACCTGTTCCACACCTCGACCTGCGAGCTGGGGACCGAAAAGATGAAGATGGGTGCGGGCGTCAAAGAGGGGGGCGAAGAAGGGAAAACCGATGAGGTGATCGCTATGTCCATGCGTCAAGAATAACGAGAGGTCGAGCTGCTTTATGCCGTTAGAGCGCCTCATCAGCTCTTCCCCCAGGCGAATAATGCCGCTACCCGCATCAAAGATCAGGGTATGCTCACCAGCCTGCACTTCAACGCACGAAGTATTGCCCCCATGACGGAGCGTGTGTGGTCCTGGAGTCGGGTAACTGCCACGCACTCCCCAAAAACGAACCAGAAAACGCCGCCTGTCAGCCATAGTACATTGCTCCTGCTACTAGCCACTAAAAGCAATCGGGAACGCTGCTAGCGCATCTACTGAAATCGCTCCGGTTCTCCAGTGGGGCAAAGTATCCGCTTCGAGTGGACCTGGGGTGCCTCCTGGAGCGATTTCACTCACCCGATTGAACGGCAAGCCGTATCAAGATTTTTAGCTCTCCCTATTATAACTTGCCAATGGAGGCTTGAAAAGGCTCCGTCTGAAACTGTTTAGCTGCACTAACCGTGACCCTATTGTCAATAGAGATGATATATCTCATTGATGTTAGCTTTTGTTGGTTATGCAATAAAGCATCTTTTCACGCGTTAAGTAGATAACGAGGAAGGAAATTTATGGCTACCAGAAGACAGATAGAAAGTACCGATGCGGTCAAGCAAAATGCATCGGAGGCAATAAATACTGTCAAGACAGAGGCCAGGCCGTTCGCCCGCTTCACGCAGAAATTCTATCGTGACTGGTCGTTCCACCTGGCCCAGGCGCTGGCCTTCAGCCTGATCACCGCCCTTGTGCCGATTGCAATTCTGCTGCTGGCGATCCTGGGCGGATTTATCGGTGGGCTGGACCATAAAGCCGCCGATACGCTGATCGGCCAGCTTGCCAAGACATTGCCTGGACCGCTCTCGTCGCAAGAAGTGCTGCGCTCAGCCGCTAGCAAACTGACAAGCGCATCTGGTGCGCTGGCCTGGATCGCCATTCTAACGGCAATTTTCGTTGGCTCGCGCCTCTTCACTCTGATGGAAGTCTGTTTTGATATCATCTTTCGCCTGCGCCCGCGTCCGCAAGCCAAAAAAAATATCATGGCGATTATTATGCTTTTCGTTTTTGTCGTACTAACTCCTGTGCTGGTGCTGGCTTCACTCATCCCAGGACAGATTCTTGCTATTCTACAACATACATCTATCAGTACCAATCCCAGCCTGCTTGCCAGGATCGGGGGCATTCTCAGCAGCTTGCTGGTCTCATTCCTGCTTTTTGAAGTCATCTATGCCTTTGTGCCTAATCGGCGCATCACGATGAACAATCTCATGTACCGGCTGCAAGCGAGTTGGCCGGGGGCAGCTACAGCAGCGGTGGCGCTGCAAATCTGGCTGATCCTCTTTCCGCTCTACACGCGCTCTTTCATGAACGGCTACGTTGGTCAAATAGGCTTTGTGCTGATCTTGCTGGCGTTCTTCTACTTTATGACGGTTGTGCTCCTGCTGGGTGCAGAAGTCAACGCCTTCTTCATCGAAAAGATTCCGCCCACCGAACACGATCTGATCACGCGAGCCAGCCAGAGCAGCTAGGGAAGCACAAGGGACGAGGGCCTACAGCAGGGCAAGCGCGAGGCCCCCTCCCAATCCCAATCACCGCCCCTTGCCCCTACCGTTCCCCCACAATCGCATAACCCCACAAACAAAACCTAAACGGGACTCACGGGTGGCGGTAGGGGCAAGGGGATGGGCTGGCGGGGCGGATGGGGCCTCGCGCTTGCCCTGCTCTCGGATACTTTTGATCCTTACAACTCGCCATACACAATCTTGCCGCCTAGAATAGTAGCCTGGACGCCGTTTTGGGCCAGATGCTCCTGGGGGACGTGCAGGATGTTTTCGCGTAGCACGGCGGCATCTCCCAGCTTGCCAGGGCTGAGGGAGCCTTTGCGCTGCTCCTCTGCTCCGGCATAGGCGGCTCCCATTGTGTAGCCCCAGAGGGCATCCTGAATGCTGAGAGCCTGATCGGGGAGCCAGGATGGACGCTGCACAGAGGGATCGCGGCGTAAGGTCGCGGCATAGAGGATGCGAATCGGGTCGAAGATTTCTACCGGGGCATCAGAACCGAGTGCCAGAGGGATGCCTAGATCGTGCATGGTGCGGTAGGCGAAGGCGCGGCGATGGCGTTTGCCCCAATAGCGTTCCGCGATGTCACGATCAGCCACGGCATGGAAGGGTTGAATCGAGGCGATAACTCCCAGGCGGCGCATGCGTTCCAGGTCTTCGGGCGCGATGAGCTGGACATGCTCTAGACGATAGCGCAAGCTGGATGCTGGATTAACCAGAGTGCCC
>DASTZT010000569.1:0-6979 GCA_035764225.1 Ktedonobacteraceae bacterium | reverse complement strand
TGCTGACAGAAGGACCAAAGGAGCATTAACGATGCTCGACTGCTATGCAGGCCACACTGATCGCGTCTTCGCCCTCGCCTGGTCGCCCTCTGGTCGCTTGGTTGCATCCGGCGGACGAGATGGTACCGTCCAGATCTGGAATCCTCAAACAGGTCAATGTCTGCGCACGTTTCAAGGAGAACACCGTTATCTGCTCTCGCTCGCCTGGTCGCCCGATGCGCGTTACATTGCTTCCGGCTGCACTGCTGGGATCGTCCATGTCTGGGAAGTCAGCACAGGCTGCATTCTCACAACGTATCGTGGACATAAACGCTTTGTGCGCAGTATCGCCTGGACCTCCGGTGGTCGCTACATTGCTTCCGGCGGCGATTATGGCGATAGCACCGTCCATGTCTGGGAAGCGTTGAGCGGTCAGCACCTCTATACCTATCAAGAGCAATACAGAATCTTCGCCGTTGCCTGGTCGCCTGACAACACCTCCATCGCCTCCGCCGACTTTAACGGCACCGTCCAGCTCTGGAACGCCTTCAGCGGTAATACCTTCCTCGTCTATCGCGAGCACTCCGGTCCTGTCTACGCTGCCGTCTGGTCCCCCGATGGAAAAGCCATCGTCTCAGGTGGGCAGGATGGAACGGGCCACATCTGGTCGCCTGATAGCGGAAAAACGCTCCAGACCTATCGTAACCACAGCCGACCAATCAAAGCCTTAGCCTGGTCGCCCGATAGCGCATCTATCGCATCGGGAGGCGACGATAGCACCGTGCAAATCTGGTCCGCCCTCACCGGAAAACAGACAGGCTGCTATACCGGCCATCGCGCCTGGGTGCGTGCCCTCGCCTGGTCCCCGGTGAGTAATAGTATCGCTTCCGCCGCCGATCAAGAGGTACATCTCTGGCAACCGTAGGGGTCTTGCCCTCGCCCTGATTAAATAGGCCAGCCCTGTTTTTGCTGTGCTCCAAGCAGCAAAGTGATCTCCCCTAGATGAGTAAAAAGATGCGAAATACAAACTTGTCCAATCGCTCTGATGGCTGGCATATTGCCCAATGGCTTCACCATCACCACCCGTTCTGAGAGTTCCGCCCCGCCATCGTGAACGTCAGCCAGATACTGCTCAAACTCGCGCCACACCTGTTCAGCATACTGCATAAAAAGAGCCGGATCGTTGATGTGTAAACGCTGGGCATCATCCGTTGTCATCCCCGTACCCTGAACGCGTGGCGGCAGGTTCAAACGTTCGTGCCAGTTACCCTCATTCCAGAGCGGCGGGCGTCCCTGTAAAATATAGCGCAGAATATTATCCTCAGTACGCACGCAATGCAGAAGGTTAAACGCAATATGATTGCCCGTTCCTGGTATCGTATAGTGCCATTCGTCCAATGTCAGATCTTTTACACTCGTACGCAAAGCTTCGTGCAAGCGTATCTGCTCCATAGCCAAAAACTCGACGATGTTCATAGAGCCTCCTGTGATAGTGGGGTAGTCAGTCTATGTTCACAACACGATAGCACAGCAATGATATGAAGAGCAAGCTAATTCTTGCAATCGGTCAGGAAGAATAGACTCAAAAGTGTCTCACTTCCGGCTCTTCCATCCGTGTATGCAGTAGTAATATGGGGAAATAATCGCTTTTTGCTGTAGGTATCACATTGCAATGTTTTAAGCCCAACAAGGAAATGTGCATCCATGAAAGAACGTGTTGTATTACGACCTCAAAATATCTATATCCCGGCAGTTGCCATTACGCGCGCAACCTTAAAGCATTCATGGAACAAGATCCCGGTCGCCACCGCAGCTGCCCCCGACCAGGTCTGTGGTGAGGCGCGTCGTATAGGCTATACTGGCAAACAAGCAGGCGATCTTGCACTCTACCGGCTCAAAATCAAAATGGGCAAAGGCTTACCCACCATGACATTGCCAGCCCTTTACATTATAGAAAACGGCCTGTTTGTAGACTACGAGCAATGGCAACAGGAGCGGGAATAGAGGCTACATCTGCAAAATAAACTGCTTGGCTATTACTCATCTGTCAGATTTGCATCGCTTGCAACTCCATAGTCAAGCGTAAATCCTGTACGTGATATAGAGAAGTCCTGGTTTCCTATTTGAACCAGGATTTCTGCGGTAGTTTTAGTCAGTTGTATGGGTTGCAGGTTATGATAAGTAGTATTTATTTCTTTCAAGGGTGCTTTCACATATTTTTCTACAAATTTGCCCATGACATCTCCAGCTCGATCTTCGATATGCTTCCAGGCATCATTTCCAATGTAAGCGTCCCCATCATACTTGGCGTATTCTGCTTTTAAATCATGAAGACGTATTGAAGGTGTGGGATCAAGGACGAGAAGTATTGGCTTATATCCAGAGTTATAGCAATCCTGTGCGAAATCAAGTTCTTCCTGGAAACGACCTTGTCCGCTGGCTGCTATTGTCACCCTCATTTTGAACTCATATGCCAGCTTTCCATCAAGACAGTCCACCTGTCTTCCTTTTAGCTGATCGTTTGTACGTTTGATCGGCGATTTTTTTGCCGCATACGGTACACCTCCTATTGCGGCAGCTAAAATAGGCTCAAAAAGATAACCAGTTTCCTGCGCAGATCTATTATCTATATCGTAGAGCCATTTTCTCCAAACCAACCAGGAAGCAAGTGTTTCTGACGGTTTCAAGCCAAATTCTAAGAGACTGCGTGGTACAATCTGTTCCATTTGTGGGAGAGCCTGATGCTCAAGGATTAGCTTAAATTTAAGGCGTCGCTTGTGCAGTTCACACAATTTTTCGAAGTAAGTAGCGAAATCCACAATATTTTGTTTGAGGAGAAGAAATGTTTTGATAAAATCGACGCTTTCGGGAATAGGTTGGCTAAACCATTCCAAAGGGATGCCATAATAATCACCCGGCAACTCTTTGTCTGTAAAAATGTTGCTAACCAGGTCTTTTTTGTTAAGATCAGTCGCTACAATAGTACATATATGGAGTAGTTCGGAATCCGTAAGATTTATAGATAGCATGCCAGTGCCTAATGTTCTCGCTCGATTAACTAGTTGTCGGGTTTCTTTATCATACACAGGCATAAGCATTGGTTCGTTCCTCAAGTTCCGTAAGGACTTTTATCAGTATTGGACTTTTCCCATTAGATTTTGTCGCATCAATACCCAGCCAACGCCCGTTGGAATTTTCTGCCCGACGCCATGTAGCAAGGCTTTGAATATGCTTTATCAAGAGTTCCATGAATATTGGAGGAATTGCATTACCAATTTGAGTAGCGATAGAGGTCCATGATCCTTGAAACTCAAACCAATCAGGAAATGACTGAATACGAGCACATTCTCGAAGGGTTAGCGGTCGATCCTCTATCGGATGGACAAATTCGGTGGAAGACGCTGATGTTATGGTAAGACATGGTTCATAGGCTATAAGTCTCTTCAGTCCAGAGGGAGCACCTCCCCTTTTTTCTGTAGGAGTGCCGTCCATTACTCTACGATATGATCTGCGCATGAAGCTAGGATGTTGTAGTTCTTCGGGCAAGTGCTTCATGGTTTCGCCTTGCTTAAGAAGCACTATTCTTTGTTGTACTGCACTATTTAGCTTTTTTAGTTGATGATGGAGGATTGGTTGGGTATCTACTCTGCGCATAAGCTGTTGATAAGCGCATTGTGGCTCTCCTTTATAAAACATCTCACCCGTCTCTGTAGCAGGAGGTAAATCCCCAATTGCATCAAGCACTCGAAGCAAGGGTTGTTGTTCAAAGCCAAATAGAGTTGCGTACTTCGAGTGAATCGGTTCTGGAAAGCTGAAAGCGCATTGTTCCAGATTGCCAACAATCATTACTCTTTTTCTACGCTGAGGTAAACCATACCGTTCTAAATAAATTTTCTTTGTCTGTACCCAGTAACCTGCTTCAAGAAATCGGGTTATTGCTTCGATCAGGAATATACCGTTATTGGCTGTAAGTAATCCCTCGACGTTTTCCATTATGAACCAGGTCGGTTTAAGTGTCGTTACAATCTCTACAAAGTTCCTCATGAGGATATTTCTTGGATCGGCCCAATCTCTAGCACCAGCAGAGCTAAATCCCTGGCAAGGGGGTCCACCTACTATTAAGTCCACTTCTTCTTGTCTGAGATCGGACCTTCTTAAAAGCTCATCAGGTCTAACTCGCGAAAGATCAGTACACCAGATAGTACGCTGTCCAAGATTAGCTGAATAAGTATTGCACGCGTCTTCATCAATATCTACCGCCAAATCTACCACCAAACCTGCCTGCCTCAAGCCCAGGCTGCATCCACCACAACCGGAAAATAAACTGAGAACTCCCATTATGTATTTCCTCTTGTTACCCACTTTTGCTAAAGTATTAGCGTCTGTTGCTAGCTAACTATGCTATCTTAGCGTGATAAGTTTGTCAACGCAGTAAGATGTATCTAAGCTCGACCATTGGAAAGTTGATGGTCGGGCTTTTTTGCGTCCCTTTGGGCTTCTCAGGCGTGTTGAACGTACGTGTTAAATTTCTCCTGACTTATCCCAGGGGAAAGTTTAACCAGACCTTAACGTGGCTATAAAGCATAGTTAATTAAGCAGTGATACTGTATGGTTGAGAAGGGGAATGTAATGTCGGTAGCATTTCCGCTTCGGAAAACCATAAAGGCATTGAGATAGTAATAGAATCTCACAGAGCAAGTTAGGAGCGGCTATGCTGAAGCAATGGCGCATCGTATGTATCTCGGTAACAGTAATAGTAATAAGCGTGTTTCTTGTTGCCTGTGGCAGCGATACCTCGACTGGCAGCAGCACTCCAACGGTGGCAGGTTGTGCCACTGGCAATATCACCGCCGCCGGTTCAACTGCGCTCGCGCCTCTGGTTCAGGCAGTGGCCAAAGTATATCAGAATAAATGCACTGGCGCGAACATCACCGTCAACCTCGGTGGCAGCGGCTCCGGCCTATCACAGGTCGAGGCTGGAAATATCCAGATCGGCAACTCGGACATTTTTAAGAAGGCCGGTCAGGATGATCTGGTCGATCATCAGGTTGCGGTTGTCGCTTTTGCTCTTATCATTAATCCTAAAGTTACTGGTGTCACCAACCTGACGACCGATCAGATCAAAGGGATCTATAGCGGAAGAACCACCAACTGGAAAGATCTCGGCGGACCAGATCTCAAAATTGTCGTTGTCAGCCGTCCGGCCAGTTCCGGGACGCGTGCAACCTTCCAGCAATATATCCTGGGCGGTCCTGAGACCATTTCCAGCCCGGCAAATTTGACCAGCGATAGCACCAGCACCGTTGTTACCAACGTGAGGCAGACCGATGGCGCGATTGGCTATGCCGCTCTTGGCGCTACCAAAGTATCCGGCCTGACCATGCTTTCAATTGACGGCAACGCGCCAACTGTCGATATGGTGAAAACCAATGCGTATAAATTCTGGAATATCGAGCATATGTATACCAAAGGCGAGGCCACCGGTCTTACTAAGTCCTTCATCGATTTCATGGCAACAAGCGATGCCAGGCAAGAGGCGACCACACTCGACTTCATCGCCATTGCCGATATGACGCAGGACGCCATCCAGGCTCACCAGCCTAAATAGGGACCAACTGTAGGGGCAAACTCTGCCTCTACCTGTGTGGCCCTTTCTAAGATATTCGCCGTCAACAGGAGAATGTATCGTGGCGAAAGCACAACAATCAGCGCGTATCGCTAACCAGACAACTACTGTGATTTTCTTAGTATGTGCTATTTTTATTGTTGCTGTAATTATCAGCGTCTTCTTGTTTCTTGGTTCAAATGCTTTTCGTGTCTTTGCAGAAGGCGCTACTCTTAAGAGCTTCTTTACAAGCGCGAATTGGGACCCGACTGGCAATAATGATGTCAATGGCAATCCTAGTTTTGGCGCGGCAGGCTTAATTCTTGGCTCCGTGATTATCACGCTATCGTCTGTTATTATTGTCATACCGCTGGCCTTTGGCATGGCGATCTTCTTTACAGAGCTTGCCCCATCCTGGCTAACGAAATTTTTGCAGCCGCTGCTGGAGATTTTCGTCGGTATGCCTTCAGTTGTGATCGGCTTCCTGGGATTGACCATCCTGGTACCATTTCTTACCAAATTGGTAGCCCCCCTGACTGGCAATCTGCCAACGGCTGGCTATGGCTGGGGTGCTGCGATTCTGGTACTTGTGACGATGATCTTGCCCACTGTTATTAGCATCTCAATCGACGCATTGCGTGCTGTACCGGGCAGCGTCCGTGAAGCCAGCCTAGCTCTGGGTTCGACGCGTTGGCAAATGATGTCGCGGGCGGTTCTTCCCGCTGCCATAACCGGCCTCGCCACTGCCGTTGTCCTGGGCATGGCGCGTGCGATTGGCGAAACGTTAGCCGTTAGCATGGTATTGCAGGGCGCAAAGCTGCCTAAGGATATCTTTACGCCGCTCGTCTTCTTCCAACCCAACATCAATATTACCAGCGCCATTGTACAGGATTTTGCCGAAACGCTCGGCTCGGCTCGCGACGCCTACTGGACATTGGCTTTTATCTTGCTCGTTATCACATTTATCTTCATCTGTATCAGCCGCTACCTGGCTGGCAGGAGTGTCTATAGATGAGTACACAGCAGGCTACCGCGCTTCCCAGCAATAAGCAAACCCATCGGGCCGAGCTTTCTCGCTTGATTCGGCGGCTCCATGTCAGCAATGGTGTGGCGTTAAGTTTTCTTTGGATCGTGGCATCACTGGTAGCGTTGCTCTTCATCGCCATCATTGTCTTGCTGCTCGTGCAAGGTATCGCTTACCTCTTCCGTCCCGATTTCTATGGTACGGGCAATGCAGGTATTGGACCAGAATTGTTTAACACCGTTTATATTCTGATCCTGACCCAACTTTTCCTTGTTCCTGTGGCGCTGGCAGCAGCAATCTACTTGATTGAATATGCCCCTCAGGGAAAGTTGGTGGCTGCCGTCCACTTTGCGGCGGAGACGCTAGCGGGT
>DASTZT010000568.1:0-2971 GCA_035764225.1 Ktedonobacteraceae bacterium | reverse complement strand
ACCAGATCGACGGCGTTGAGCATGGCAAGGCTCCGGTTCATAAAGGGCAGGGCGAGGTGCGGGTCAAGATTGGCGCTCCCCAGACCGGGAAAGTGTTTCAGGCAGCCAACCACGCCCCCATCAGTTAACCCCTTCAGATACGCCTGCCCCATATTGGTGACAAGAGTGGGGTCAGAGCCAAAGGTGCGCTGCGGCAAGCCGGGATTTTGCGGATTCGTCAACACATCGACAATCGGCATAAAATTGACGTTCAGTCCCAGGCCGGTCAGGTCGGTGGCGGCGCTATGTCCGGCATCATACGCTTTTTGCGGATCGTTCGCTGCGCCGATTGTGGCTTCGGATGGCCGCTCACCAGTAATCTGGCGTAGTTCGTTGACGATGCCGCCCTCGTAATCGGTACTGATAAAGAGGGGGATATGCGCCTTTGCTTGCATCGCTTTATTGAGAGCAACCAATTGATCGCGCGTCTGAGCGTTGCCGTTCTTATTCTCAATCAACACGCCGCTAATATGGTTGTTTTCAATCATCTGCTGGAGATCATTATTGAAGGTGCTAGTGTAGAATTCGGAAATCACCATCTGCCCAAGCTTTTGATCGAGCGTCATATTATGTACCGTACGCGCGATCAGCACATCATCGCTGGGAGGCGTTGGCGTCGGCACAGGCGTGCTGGATACCGATGGCGTGACCGTAGGAGGGATAGCGGAGCCGGTGGTCGATGAGCAGCCTGTGATGATAAAAAGCAGACTACAAAAGATAGCAACCAGTTGCAACGGGCGGCAAAAACTCACCGGATAACGCAGTTTTCTTCTCCTATTGCTTCCGACATAGGGAGCCTGTTCGACTTTACGTCTCTCGTTCATCGTTTTCCCCCGCATTCCCAGGTAATCTATCTTCGTCTTTGTCGGCAAAATAAAGCGCACCTCTACATCATACAACGACGTATGAGGTGCAGAGGTGCAATTTTCCACTTTTTACCTAAAAGTCATGCCGTTTTCGTGCGTGCTGCGTCTTCCAGCCCCAGTTGCTTGATGGCATTCTCTCGCAAGACGAACTTCTGAACCTTGCCACTGGCTGTCATGGGATAGGCATCGACAAACTGGAAGTAGCGCGGGATCTTTTGATGGCTAATCTGGCTTTTGCAATACGTGCGTAGCTCTTCCTCGCTCAACTCCTCGCCCGTCTCAAGGCGCACCACCGCCAGCAGCTCCTCACCGAAGAAGCGGTCAGGCACGCCCAACACATGCACATCGGCCACTTTAGGATGGCGTACCAGGAATTCCTCTATCTCACGCGGGAAGATATTCTCACCACCGCGAATGACCATCTCTTTGAGCCGCCCCACAATATTCACGTAGCCCTGCGCATCCATCGTCGCCAGGTCGCCAGTATGCAGCCAGCCGCCGCTATCAATCGTCTCCGCCGTCTTCTCAGGCATTTTATAATAGCCCTTCATCACCAGATAGCCCCGGCTGCATAGCTCGCCACGTTCCCCACATGGCACCGTTGCGCCCGTAGCGGGATCGACCACCTTTGTCTCGACATGCGGCAACGACACGCCCACCGTCGCCGACTTCAGCTCAAACGGATCGTCCGCCAACGTCAGCGTAATGGCCGCGCTAGCCTCCGTTTGCCCGAAAACAATCGCCACGTCAGCGCCCATCAGCTTCTTCACCTGCTCCATCAAATAGACCGGCACAGGCGCGCCGCCGCTAATCACCGCCCTCAAGGAAGAGAGATCGAAGCTGGAAAACTCTGGATGCTGCATCATCGCAAAAAGCATCGTCGGGACTGCGCCATAGGTGGTACAACGCTCCGTGCTGATGATCTGCAAAACCTTGCGAGCGTCGAAAGCAATCAACGGATGCAGCGTTGCTCCGGGATAGAGCGAGCCAAGCACACCGAGCACGCAACCGCCGACATGGAAGAACGGCATAGCCGTACAGCCCCGGTCGCCCTGCTTCGACCCCCAACGATGGGCAAAACCAGCGGCATTATTGAGAATATTGCGATGTGACAGCACCACGCCCTTCGGAAAACCTGTTGTGCCCGACGTATATTGCATCATCGCGGCATCCGTTGGCTTGACCGCAGCCTGTCGCTCGCGGAGGGCCTCTTCACTAACCGTTGCGCCACCCGCGACCATCTCCCTAAACAAAGCGGGTCGCCACCCATTCTCCCCTTCAGCCTCCGTTGGAGTCGCGCCAAGCAAGCAGACATAACGCAAATGGGGCAGCCGTTCGCCTGCCACCTCACCATTGCGTTTACCAGGAGCAGTCAGGGAACTGACGGTTTGCAGGCAATCGTGGTCGCGCACGCGAGCCATAAAAAACAGGGCTGAGACATCGCCTTGCTTCAAGACATATTCCAGCTCAGCCGCTCGATAGACTGGATTGATCGTCACCAGCACCAGGCCAGCTTTGGCCGCCGCCATCTGCAGGAGCAACCATTCGGGCAAATTGATTGCCCAGACAGCAATATGATCTCCCTTTTGCAGCCCCAGCGCCATCAGGCCACGCGCCACCGCGTTAGCTCGATCACAGTAGTCTCGATACGTCCAGCGCAAGTCGAGCGCGCCACCAAACTCAGGATAGCCAGAATACACGACCGCCTCTTGAGTAGGGATCTCGCTGGCGCGTTGGTCCAGCAGATCGCCGATGGTCATTTCGAGCAGCGGGAAGTCGGGGGCTTCTTCAGCCAGCCAGTGAGATAGGCCATCATTCGTCATGCCCATAAATAACCCTCCTGAAAAGAAAAACGAAGGGGTACATCATTCGCTCAGGTTTGTGCCTGAATACGTCAAACAATACTGACGATTTCCATAGTACTGTGGTTATTATCTAGCTTACGTTCTGTTGGGATTAGTGTCAAGCATGACGACCTTCTTCCCTTGACAAGCCTATACTTCAGGTCAGATACTGATGGCACGACAAGCCTCCAGGCACTTCCTTTCCGCCCGCCTGACCGCAGG
>DASTZT010000567.1:0-4630 GCA_035764225.1 Ktedonobacteraceae bacterium | reverse complement strand
CCTTTGCCGATCAGGCGACTGGCGGTGCGCTCCTGTTAATTCCAGGACTGGTTGATCTTGTGGTCATGTCCCCTCTTTTCTTCCGTTGGCTGGGGCAGATCGAGCAACGGACGCGTTTGGTGGACGAGCATCGGCAGGAGGAAGAAATAGAAATTATCCATTTAGAAAAATAAAAACTTTAGCAATCTTGTAGAATAAGCGTAGACAGTATTAGGCAATCCTTCTATTTTTTTACCACTTCTGCTCTTTAATATGATATAGTATGCATGTGTTGTGGTGTGTCATTGGAAGAGCAGAAAGGGTCAGTCAGCATGGAGAAGGTTACTAATACATATGTCATCAATACGGAAAGTGGCGCGGAGATGGCGCGCCTGATCGATCAGGATAAGTTTATTACAAAATGTATGGGAGGACTTCTTCCCGAAATACCTGAGCTTTCGCGGGTGCGAAGCACTTTGGATGTTGCGTGTGGGCCTGGCGGATGGGCGCAGGAGATGGCATATACCTATCCCGAAATGCAGGTTGTGGGGATTGATATTAGCCAGCGTATGATCGAGTATGCTCAGGCGCTATCGCAGGTGCAAGGGCTAGATAACGCGACGTTCCAGGTCATGGATCTGCTCAAGCCGCTTGATTTTCCTGATGCGTCCTTTGATCTTGTCAATGCTCGCTTTCTCGTTGGTTTTCTGCATGCGGATTCCTGGCTTCCCATAATGAAAGAACTGACGCGTGTCTTGCGGCCTGGGGGAACTATTCGCTTGACCGATTTTGATGGTCGAATGACTACCAATTCAGCGGCATTCGAGCAATTCCTGGATGCGCTGATGCAAGCTTTTGCTCTGGATGGGCGCAACTTGAATGGCAGTACCTATCATGTTGGCATTACGCCTATGTTGGGGCGTTTCTTACAAGAGGTGGGATGCCAGAACGTTCAGGAAAAGGTGCATTTACTGAACTTCTCTGCCGGAACGGAAGCATATGCCAGCGTTTGTGAAGATATCAAGGTTGGTTGTAAGCTGATCCAACCGTTTCTTGTGAAAATGAAGGTTGCCGAACCGGAAAAGGTGGAGCAACTCTATCAACAGGCATTGGCAGAGTGCCTCTCCGATGGTTTTCGTGGCCTGTGGTATTTTTTGTCGATCTGGGCGCAGAAACCAGCGTAAACGCTTTAAAAAAAATGAATACCATGCTTTATCTGCGATTCCATGTACAGGGAAGGCAGAGGGCAGCTTTCAGCTTTTGTTCGTACATACGGCGCGGAATCTCTATGACCCCAAGCGAAGCCAGGTGAGGGGTAATAAACTGTGTGTCGTGCAACACGTAGCCCTGTGCCTTCAAATGATCGACCAGCGCCACAAGGCACACCTTCGAAGCATTGGTGGCGTAAGAGAACATGCTCTCACCCATAAATGCTCCACCAAGCGCCAGACCATATAATCCGCCAACCAGCGTGCCATCTTGCCATGCTTCCATGCTATGGGCCACCCCGATAGTGTGAAGATACGTATACGTCTTGATAAATTCCTCGTTAATCCACGTCTCTTCCCTGTTGGCACAATGGCGCATGACCGCCTCAAAGGCTGTATCAATGCGGACCTGATAGATGTTTTTACGCAGGAAGGCACGCAAAGAGCGCGAGATATGGAGCTGATCGTGTTCCAGAATGGCGCGCGGATCTGGAGCATACCAGCTAATACGGCCTTGATGATCGGCCATAGGGAAAATTCCCTGCTCGTATGCTCTAATCAGTAATGCTGGATTAAGTGGCTCCGGTAACCTTCTTGGCATTTGCTCTTATCCTCGTACAAACCAGTGCAAATACCCTGCTATTTTGGGGTTGACTCCTTCGATCATTGCCATATCCGCGCTGGTTAGTGGCTTGAGCAAGGTCAGGAGCCAGCAGCACAGCAGCAGGAAAACGACGCCTGAGATGCCTAATACGACCGCTTGTAGGAGACGATCAGCCGGATGCCAGAACAGCGCGAGTATGCCTGGTAAGGCGGCTAGAGACAGGGCCAATAAGAAGCGGCAGGTGAACACGAGCAATTCTTTGGGATAGTGTCGTGGCAGGTCGCGCAGCACGAATATGAGCAGCAAGACCCCTGTCAGGGTTTTAGCAATACCGTCAGCAAGCAGCGCACCAGCGGGACCAAAAAGCGGAATGAGCACAACGCCAAGCAATATCAAGCAGAGAATGGCGGGCCACTGGCTCAGCACAACGAGCCTCGGTTTCCCAATCACGTAGAGCGATGATTGATGGACGGTGGTGCCGATGACGCGCACAAGCAAGTTAAAAAATAGGAAAATCGCCAGCAACGGCCCTACCGGATCGTAACGGCTTCCGTAGAGCACATGCGTGATGATCTGGGCGTTGAAAAGGCTAAAGATCAATGCTGGTGCTGCCAATAGCGTCTCCACTTTAATTAATGCCTGCCAGGAACGGGCCAGACGTTCATGATTGTGCCCGACAAAGGCAGCCGCTAAGGCGGCTCCCCCTACGCCGCTAAAGCCCGCCACAAGCAAGAAATTGGCGGAATCCGCCAGTTGGAACGCGAGATTAAAGTAGCCGATGCCGGTCAGGGAGATGGCAAAAACGCCCAGCAGGATGAACGAGATTTGTTTCAGCAGAGCGCCCGTTGCTAGATTGGCTAACCAGGCCGAGAGGCCAAGCTGGATCACCGGTTTGAGTGGCTGCCGATATTCTGCTCCCCGCGTGAAGATGAAGGGGGCCAACCAGACGCCAAAAGCGGCAGCAATAATCAGCGAAGTGATCGCCAGCATCCAGAAGACGCCATTGACGCCCCAGCCAAGTTTCAGGACCACAAAGCCTAGAGCCAGCACAAGTGCCTGAACGGTGCTGCCCACGAAAAAGACGAAGCGCATACGCATCAGCGCGGCATATACTGCATTGAGCAGATTACCTATCGCGCTTCCCAGCACATAGACCGCGATAGGGATCGTGTTTGCCAGCACGTCAGGACTGTGCAACCCCGCTGCTGTTTTCGCCACATCGGAGGAGGGTATGAGCTGGAGTAGCGCGGCAACGACGGGCAAGCCGAAAATCATAATCACCATAGTGGGTACAAGCGTGGCAAGGCGCAGAGCCAGCAACCGTCTGGTAAGTTGAGCGGCAGCAGCTCTCCCATGTTCGGCTAAGACACGCGGAATGTAGGTAGTTGCAGCATCTTCCAGGCCGAATGCAATCACATAGAGTATAGTATTGAACGCTGTTAACCCTACGGTGAAAATGCCATATTGGGTTGTTGTCACATTGTGTGTGATAATCAGGGTGAGAAGGAACCACGAAATAAAGAACCATAGTCCGTAAGCCTGGTTGAACAGATAGCTATCAGGAGTACGTTTTAGTAGATGTTGTGCCTCATCTTCTTTACGTGTTTCCGTTTTTGGTAAGATTTTAGGTAACATAGTAGAATATATTTTACCTTATCTTGAATAGATTTCTACCTAACCAGCCAATACCTCCTAGAGCCGCGAAAAGTTCCAGGGTACTGACATTCGCCGTCACATGATCGACGGAAACAAGGTAGAAGGCTCCCACCTTAAATGTTGCCGCCACAACGAATAGTCCCAGGCCGAACCAGGCTGGTACTGTAGCGTAGAGCAAGGCCCGTTGCCAGCTCTGACAAAGCCATCCTATAGCGGTGGGAAGCAGATAGAGTAAAGCCGTAATCACTGGGGCGACGGCTGCCGGAAAGGGGCCATCCATTGTGGTAGTGGCCGATGGTGGCAGAAGGCGCGTCCACAATTGTGCCGGTACAAGTGCCATGATGACGAGCATAGTTTCAAGTACGATCAGACCAATAGTCAATATATTCCAATATTTCTCTGTAGTGTGTTGTGCGATACTTGGTAGCATCATCGGTCCCCTCTCGATGGCTTAATGTTGTGGTAAAGGCAATAATCCCATTGCGTATTTCATCAGTAGTATTCGTCGTACGGAATCATCAATGTGTTGCTGGCTAATAGCTCCAGAGGATATAGCCTGTTTGATACCTTCAATCATAGCGGCAACTTCGGAAGGGCTACGTGCTCCCATGAGCAGATCAGAGCCTGCTTCGATTGCCAGGGCAGCAGCTTGCGCGGGTGTATAGTAATCCGTGACCCCTTCCATTGTTAAGCTATCGGTCATAATAACGCCCTGGAAGCCAAGCTCATCGCGCAGTATCCCTTGAACAATCTTGCTTGACAACGATGACGGTACCGTGCTATCCAGAGCCGTGACAATCTCATGAGTGACCATAATAGCGTGGACGTTGCCTTGCTGGATCAAGGTACGGTACGGGGCCCAGTCAATCTGCTCTAGCCCACTCTTAGAGCGCGTGAGCAAAGGAACGCTCTGATGTGGATCGCTGCTGACATCGCCGAGGCCGGGGAAGTGTTTCAGCGTGCCAATAACTTTCCCGCTCTGTTGTAGTCCTTGCAAATAGGCGTTTGCCATCTTTGTAACCAGCGCTGGATCTCTGCCATAGGTGCGCATATAGAGCTGAGAATTGAACACGTTGGTAACATCGACGACTGGAGCAAGATTGAGGTTAATACCATAGGAGCTGAGGTCTTTAGCATCTTGAAGCCCGGCAGCTCTGGCTCTGGCCGGGTCATTAGTCGCGCC
>DASTZT010000566.1:0-4791 GCA_035764225.1 Ktedonobacteraceae bacterium | reverse complement strand
CAGGTACGCCAATCAAAGGGAGGGACTGGCCAGAGGAAGACGCTCGGTTCGCTGGTAGAAGGGCTACGCTTTCTTGGACAAACACAGGTCATGCTGGCAGCGATCACGCTTGATCTTTTCGCGGTGCTGCTGGGAGGAGCGACGGCGCTCTTGCCCATCTATGCCAAGAGCATCCTGGGCGTCGGTCCAATCGGCCTGGGGTGGCTGCAAGCCGCTGGCTCGCTTGGAGCGGTGGGAATGGCTCTTTTTCTAGCACATCGCCCTCCATTCAAAAAAGCTGGTCGGACGTTGCTGCTGGCGGTGACGGGTTTTGGCGTCGCGACGATTATCTTTGGACTATCGCACTGGTTCTGGCTCTCGTTCCTGATGCTCTGCTTGCTCGGTGCGTTCGACAATATCAGCGTGGTTATTCGCTCGACCTTGTTGCTTGTGCGCACGCCGGATGAGATGCGCGGACGTGTGAGCGCCGTTAGCTCGCTCTTTATCGGCACCTCCAACCAACTCGGCGGCTTCGAATCGGGCCTCGTGGCTCAGATCGCGGGGCCAGTGCTTTCCGTAGTCACGGGTGGGATCGGCACAGTTCTGGTGGTGATGCTAGTCGCCTGGATCTGGCCAGAGATGCGCCGTCTACGTACATTACGCGAGGCCCCTCAGGAAGCTGCCGAACAAGTCGAATGTGAAGCGGTCTGACGTGGGCAATGATGATAGCGCATGGGAGGGAAGACGAGCCCGCCACAGGGCAAGCGCAAGGCCCCCACCCATCCACCACACCGCCCCTTGCCCCTACCACCTCCGTCCAACGTCGTCGATCTCGTTTAGATTCTAGCAGAATGCGGGGTCGTAGGGAATCGGTAGGGGCAAGGGGAGGCGGCGTGGTTGGGAAGGGGCCTCGCGCTTGCCCTGTTTCGACTTACCTGATTCAATTCGAGATATACGGGCAATAAATTGGATGCGCTGTAGCTCCCCGATTCATCGTGGGAGGTCGGTACTTTCCTTTATACAATCTATCCTTTCAGCAGCGTTTTGAGGTTGGCGGTCAATTGCGCGGGGGTGAAGTCGTTGTCCATAAAAACGCGCTCGTTCCCTTGCTTGTCGATGACGTAGAGGCCCAGGCCATGATTGACCGTTTGCTGCTGCGATTGCACGTAGACGTTGTAGTCGTTCCAGATCGGGGAAAGCGTATCTTGCGTGCCTACGAGATAGTGCCAGTAATCCTGCATGCTGTGCTTACGCGAGAAGTCGAGCGCAGCTGCTACGGTATCACGTTTGGGATCGGTGCTGACCGAGATTACCGCCACTTTCTGCGCATCGGCCCCCAGGCTTTGCATCACTGTATGGAGTTTCTCGGCGGTCAGTGGGCATTGATCGGGGCAACTGGTATAGAGGAATGTCAAAACAATCGGTTTGCCTTTGAATTGGGAGAGCGCGACCTGCTGACCAAACTGATCGGTCAGGCGAAAGTCTGGAGCAGCTTGACCGCCCAGATCGACACCCTGTAAGCCGGATGCGCTCGTATTATTCGCGCCGGTATTGCCGGGTAGGGTTGGTGTGCTGCTGTAGTGATGTTGCAGCAGCGTCACCAGCACCACTACCAGCAGCGCCAGGGTAACAACGGAGAGCCGTGAGGCCAGACGCCAGTTTATGTTCATGATCTTTCCTCTAGTGCATTTCCACTTGACATCTGCGGATTTGATGTTATATTTCCTCTCAAGGGAGGTGGTGAGAGCTGATGGCCGTCTCGACCCGCTTGAGGGACTGAAACTGAAACCTAGTGTATCACGCGGTCAATCACCATCACCGCGAAGATGGCAGCGAGATAACAATTCGAATACCAGAACAGCGTCCGTGCCCAATGTTTCGTCTGGTCGAGCACCAGGCGTATTGCCATGTAAATCAGGATGCCGCCCAGGATTAGCGCGCAAACCAGGTAGATGTAGCCCATCGCGTGCATGGCGAAGAGCACCATCGTCACGGCTAAGAGTAGCAGCGAGTAGAGCAAGATCTGTTTGCGCGTCTCGCGTTCGCCCATCACCACCGGCAGCATCGGTACGTGTGCCTTCTCATAGTCTTTCTGGATCAACAGCGAGAGCGCCCAAAAGTGCGGCGGCGTCCAGTAGAAAATGATGGCAAAGAGCCAGATGGCGGGCAGGGTAATGGAATTGGTGACAGCCGCCCAGCCAACCAGCACTGGAACCGCACCAGCCGCGCCACCGATCACGATATTTTGTGCCGATGTGCGCTTCAAGCCAAGCGTATAGACAAAAATGTAGAAGAGAATAGCGGAGAACGCCAGGGTCGCGCTCAGCAGATTGACGAAGGCGGCCAGAATAATAAAAGATCCGAGGCCCAGGATCACGCCAAAGATCAGGGCGTGCGTCGGGTGTACTTTGCCAGCAGGGAGCGAGCGGCGCTGCGTTCGTCCCATAATCTGATCGATGTCGCGATCAATGTAGCAGTTGATGCAATTCGCGCTCCCTGCCGCCATCGCGCCACCGAGCAGGGTTGCCAGGGTGAGCAAGAGCGGAGGAAGTCCCTGGTAAGCGATAGCCATTGCCGCAACCGTCGTTCCCAAGAGTAGCACCGTCACATGGGGCTTCATCAGATCGACGTAACTTGAAATCGTCTGTCGGACGCTACCAACTTCTTTTTTCGGCTCCAGCTCTCCTTGCGTTTCGAGGCTATCTTCCAAGCTCAGTTCTGTTTCAGCAGTTTTAGGCGTGGCGCGTAACTGTCGCGCAGCCAGGACTGCCAGGATTACCAGCGAACCCCATACGGCGGTTGCCAATGCCAGGTGCAGACCAGCAATAAAGGTCGGCTTATTCCACAGCACAACCAGAGCGCCAACGGAGGCTTGAGCCACGAAGAGTACGCCAGCTGCCAGCGCGACCCAGGCTTGTCCGGGGGCAACGGCGCGACGACGCCACGCTGAAATTAGCGTCCAGACAAGCACCAGTCCCACAATCGTCGCAACGATGCGGTGCAGCATATTGATATCGTTCAGATGGAAGCGCACCGCCCAGTCAGGAGCAGCTCCACAGAGGGGCCAGCCCGGACAGGCCAGTGACGCGCCCGTGCCAACAACATACGAGCCGCTTAACATTAATCCATAGACTAGTAAGGCGTTCGTCGTAGCGAGACGCACAAATTTGCGAGTTTTGTCAGGGGATTCGGTATTCGGTTTGGAGGTGCCAGCCATGACCGCAATCGTGATTACCATCGCGAAGATCACCAGAGCTGTACCCAGGTGAGCCGTGATAATGGTGGCTGGCAGCTTCCAGAGCACAGTCAAAGCGCCCAGAATAATTTGAATAACGAGGAAAAACGGCGCGATCAGCGCGGGGATCAGCACCTGCTTTTCCCGTCGCGCCCAGAGCAATGCGCTAATGGTCAAAGCTATAACGAGCACGCTAACGACAGAGGCGGTGTAGCGGTGAACCTCTTCAAGCAGTGCGCCAATATCTGGCATCGTAAATACTTTGCCGTAGCAGAGCGGCCAATCTGGGCAGCTCAACCCGGCATTATTAACGCGTACGGTGCCCCCTAGAGAAATTAAAAGATATGTAAAAGCAACCGCCAGCCATCCTATACGGCGTATAATTTTCATGATTTCGGCATCCCCTTTTGGTAGATATTTCGACGTATACTATTGTCGTTGCCTCTCCTGATACTTCCCTTGCAACGCAGTAAGGACACCTTACAATCGCCTGAATAATGCTATCTCTCTTGTACCTCTCTCCCTCTCCTGCTATAGTATGTACAGGAAACACTGGAAAGGTCACTATATCTGCATGCGGATATTGGGGTGGACTTCTGGCTTACACAATGGAACTGGCAGCCATCGATTTTCATTGGGACGATACTGGTGATTGGCCTCTATCTCTATGCGGTAGGGCCATTACGTGTCAAGTATCATCTTGCTCCGCAGGTGAAAACGGGTCAGGTAGTCGCATTTTTGCTGGGAATAAATTTTATTTTCCTCTCACTCTTTTCACCGCTCGACAAACTGGGCGACGATTACCTTTTCAGTGCGCATATGGTGCAACATCTCTTTCTGACGATCATCGGTCCGCCGTTGCTGGTCGTCGGTACGCCTGCATGGCTGATTGAGCCGCTTTTACGAAAGCGTATCCTGTTGCGTCTCGCTAAATTCCTGACCCATCCTGCCATTGCCTTCTTCCTTTTTAATGCGAATTTCTGGCTCTGGCATGCGCCATTCCTTTATGATGCGACCTTGTTTGACCAGAACCTGCATATTCTAGAGCATCTGACATTCATTGTGTTGGGAGTAATCTACTGGTGGCCCGTTTTTGGCCCTTTAATAGAGAGTTTGCCCCGGCTCTCGATTGGCGGACAGGTGCTCTATATTTTCCTGGGAGGTATGCCGACTGTGGCGCTGGGAGCTGGCTTAACCTTCGCTTCGCCTTTGTATACGCCGTATATCCATGCCCCTCGTGTATGGGGCCTTTCTCCCGCAACGGATCAGCAACTGGGTGGATTGATTATGTGGGTGCCTGCCAATATTGCCTATATCGTGGTGGTAAGCATCCTCTTTATTCGCTGGATGCAGGCCCAGGATGCGAAACAACGGGCGGAGGAAGTGCGAAGGTATGAGGCAGAAGTAGAAGGAGAGGCGGAGGAAGCTATAGACCTGGCATAATGACAGCCTGTTCATTATGGTATTCAGGTTCTTGTAAGGTTCCTTTCGGGAACTGCAAGCCTCCTGTCAGGGAATCTGGTTACACTACGGCAGTAAAGTGGAAAGAGTGTCGCTACTTTCGATACATATACTCG
>DASTZT010000565.1:0-8388 GCA_035764225.1 Ktedonobacteraceae bacterium | reverse complement strand
GGTGTGAAGAAAGGATTCTTCATGAAAAAAGGCAGCGGATTCCTGCTCATTCCTCTTTTAGCGTTCGTTCTCTTGCTGGTGGCTCTGGCCGGGCCATTACCTGCCAGCGCCACATCCATTGCTTCCAGTCGGACTCATCTGGCTCAGACTAAGCACGCATCCCACGCTCAAGCTCAGGCAAGAAGGAACAACCTTGTGTTCCACGGCGGCCAGGTAATGAGTGGCACAACCAACATTTTTGCTATTTTCTGGGAGCCAGCTGGTTCAGTTGTGAGCGACAACTACAACAGCTTGATTACGCGCTATTTCAATGACATTGGCAGCTCTAGCCTCTACCACAATAATACCCAGTATACTGATACCACTGGAGGAGCACCTGGCAATGCAATACTGGCGGCCACATTCGTAGATACCGCCGCTTATCCTGCCAATCCGATCTCGGACGCACAGGTGCAGGCAGAAGTCTTGCATGCTCAGGCCGTCAATGGTTGGACCTCAAGCATTGATAACGCCTTCTTTGTCTTTACGGCGAAGGACGAAAATATCTGCATTGACAGTTCAACGTGCAGTTTCACAACCTTCTGCGGCTATCACAACATTTTCGGCGCGAATAATACCATCTACGCTGCCTTGCCGTACACCGGCACCAGTCTGGCTGCTTGTGGTACCCCTGTCAGCCCAAATAATGATTTTGACGCTGACAGCACTATTAACGTCACCTCGCACGAACAGATCGAGGCTGCGACCGATCCGCTGCTCGACGCCTGGTTTGATAGCTCTGGCGACGAGATTGGTGACAAATGCAACTTCAACTTTGGACCCACTCTTGCCAGTGGTGGCGATGTCGTGTTCAACGGCCATCCGTACATCCTTCAGCAGGAATGGGACAACGCTCAAAGCGACTGCGTCCTCTCAGGGCCATAAAACCATATGACGCTGAAACGTAGCACAATAGCAAGTAAGCCGATGGAGCGATTACCGTTCCATTGGCTTTTTGTCTGCGGAAATATTCGCTGATGGAAACGTTGTTATATTACTATGTGGGTATCGTTTCGTGAATCATATATTTTGAATATCAAAGTGATATAATAAGGCATCTGATACATCATTGATTCATAGAGCGCCTTATATCGTAAAAGCTTCCATCATGAAAGGGAAACCATGAAACCTGCACGTACTTCGTCTTCTGAACCATCGCCCAATGAGCATTCGTTACAAGATGCTGCTTCCGCAGGGGTGCAACCACGCCATCCCGACGGCTATCAATGGACGGCCCTTTCTGTCACCACAGTGGGAGCTCTCCTTGCCTCTATTCAGGGATCGGCTTTGCTGATCGTGCTTCCAGACATTATGAAGCAGCTCAATGTGTCTTTTTTTGTGATTATGTGGGTGCTGCTCTCATACCTGCTGATCTTAACTGTCTTAACGCCAATTATCGGACGCTTAGCCGATATGTGGGGACGTAAATCGCTCTACAATAGCGGATTCGTCGTATTTACGCTCGGCTCGCTGGTCGCTGGTCTGTCGCAACCACGTTTCCAGGGCATCGATCTGATTGGGGCACGTATCCTACAGGGCGTTGGCGGCGCTTTGATGGTAACAAACAGTACCGCGATTGTCACCGATGCTTTCCGCAAAGGTCAGGTTGGGCTTGGTCTGGGGGTTAATCAAATCGCTGGTGCCGCAGGCTTTTTATTAGGCCCGATTATTGGCGGATTGCTGGCCCAGTGGTCCTGGCGCTGGGTCTTTCTGATCAATGTTCCGCTGGGTATCTTTGGCGTCGTGTGGGGCATCTGGCGCTTACGCGAACCTGTTCAACTGACCAAGCATCAACATATCGACTGGTTAGGCAGCTTAACCCTGGCTGTTGGCCTTACTGGCGTGCTGCTTGCGCTAACCATGCTCGCCTTCCCTATGCTGCCAATACCGACCATCTATGCTATCCTGATCGTTGGTATTATCAGCCTGCTGCTCTTTGCCTTCTTTGAGCCGCGCATTCGAGAGCCTGTGGTCCAGCTACGACTCTTCCGCAGCCGTCTTTTTACGCTCGCCAGCCTGAGTGGTTTACTCAATGGGGTTGCGCGAGGCGCGGTACTTTTTCTGCTGATTTTTTTCTTGCAGGGGCCGTATGGGAAAGATCCGTTAACCGCCGGGCTAATGCTCACACCCTTTGGCGCGGCCTTCCTGATCGTTGGACCGCTTAGCGGCAGGCTCTCTGATCGCATTGGCTCGAAGATCCTGGCTCCCATCGGGTTAGGCATTTCCGCGCTCGGCCTGCTCGGTCTGGTCTTTATCCAGCCATACACGTCATTCTGGTTACTGTCGCTGTTGATGGCGCTCATGGGTGGCGGCTCTGGCTTCTTTGTCTCACCAAATACCAACGCGATTATGAGTTCGGTGATACCGCAAATGCGTGGCGCGGCATCGGGCATCCTGAATATGCTCAATAACACGGGGCAAATGTTGAGTATCGCGATTGTGTTCCCGCTCGCGTTAAGTCAAGTGCCTCAAGATGCCATGATGCAGGTTTTCATCTTTGGCGGCGGCATGAGTAAATATCCTGCAGCGCTGGCAATCTTTATGAATGGGCTACATTCCGCATTCCTGGTCTCTTGCGGACTGAGCGTGATAGCGATGATCGTGGCGGCGCTGCGTCCGTCGCATCGACATGGCGAGGCAGTTGCTTAAGCGTCTGGCCGTTCAAAACACATCAACAAGATGACGCAATGCAGGCAACGCGGCCATCAGACTTTTACGTTCCTCTTCGCTGAGCTTTTCTAAACGATGGCTCAGCGAAGTCTGCCGTGCGGTCTCAAAAACCGTTACCGCCTGCACCCCGCGCTCAGTTGCTTTCACCCAGACGGTGCGCCAATCCACATCATCGCGGCTACGCTCGACATAGCCTTGAGCCAGCAGACGTTTAACCATTGCAGTCGCTGTTGATGGCGCAACGGCCAGATGTTCCGCTAATTCTTGCATCGTACAACGCTGATGCTCGACCAGAACATGCAGGAGGGTTAATTGCCCTGGCGTTGCTCGCAGCTCGGACACGGCATGCCAGTGAGGATCGGCCTCGCCCGTTTCCGTTGGCTCTTTATCAAGGGGTACATCCGCACCGACGCACCGCAAGAGTTTCGGCATAATATTAAGCAGTGCGCCAGCCAACACCGTTCTCTCCCGCTCTGGTTCCTGTGACATAGGATCTCCTTACTCATTCGATGATCTCTCATTATACGGCATGTAACAGGAAACCATCATGCGCAGGAGATTAGATCAGCTCTATTTTTCCTTCAGTCACAGAATCGTCATCGCCGATCAGAAAAACGCGGGAGTAAGGGGTTTCGGGATAGTATTGGTGCGAGAAAATGATGTAGTAGAGCTTGTTATGCTTTGCCCAGGCAATATCGCGCGGCGAGGGATAGGCCTCGCTCTGGGGGTGAGAATGGTAATACGAGTACATCTCACCATCGTACTCATCGATATCGTAGGAAATATCTAAGAGCACGCTGGGCTCGATCTCGGAGAAATCGTCGGGATGCTCGGCGGCATTGACGGTCGGGTAGTTCTTCACTACCTGACCATTCTTGCTCGCTAACAGGCCACAGCCTTCGTTGGGATAGCTGGCGGCGATATGGGCCGCCATCTCTTCGTACATTGCTTTGGGGATACGCACCACAAAATGTGTATCAGCTACCATAATATTTTTGCCTCTAAGTTATCTTCGAGTTCATCAAGTTCACGCGTCCAGAGATCTTCGCTGAGGTACTTCCATCCGCCATCAGCCAGGATGACAACGATCTTGCCATGATCGATAGTGGCGGAGACGCGTAAGGCCGCATGTAAAGAGGCTCCGCACGATGGGCCAGCAAAGATACCTTCCTGATCTTTCAATTGGCGTGTCCGCCGAATCGCATCAACGCTTGAAACCAGGATTTTGGCATCGAGCAGCGAGCTATCGAATACAGGAGGCACAAAGCCATCTTCGAGGCTGCGCAACCCCTGCACGCCCTCGCCTTGCAGCGGCTCGGCTGCGACCACCTTGATGCCAGGATTGTACTCTTTGAGGCGACGAGCATTGCCCGTAAGCGTGCCGCCAGTGCCCAACCCGGCCACGAAGACATCCAGATCTGGCACGTCTCGGATAATCTCCGGCGCAGTGCCATAATAATGCGCTCTTGGATTAGCCTCATTGCCGTATTGATAGAGCATTACATACTGCTCGTTACGGCTCGCCATCTCCTTCGCCAGCTTCACAGCCCCATTACTTCCGAGCGAGCCGTCGGAGAAGACGATTTTTGCGCCATAAAGCTTTAGCATCTGGAGACGTTCCCTGGTGACATTATCGGGCATGACCGCGATAAATTGGTAGCCTTTGATGCGCGAGATCATCGCTAGAGAGATGCCCGTATTGCCGCTGGTTGGTTCGAGCAGAATAGAGCCTGGTTGCAGCTTGCCATCGGCCTCTGCCTCTTCAATCAACTTTTTGGCCACCCGGTCTTTGACACTACCGGTAGGGTTCATCCCCTCCAGTTTGGCATAAATCTCAACGCCCGGACGAGGGCTAAAACTTTTTAGTTCGACCAGAGGAGTATTTCCGATGGTTTCCAGTATGCTGCCATAGCGCATAAGTCGCTCCTAGAAGAATCCGCCCGCCATCGCAGGCAAAAGGGTGATGGTATCGCTGGGATTGACGCCTGTCGCTAATCCCTGTAAGTAACGTACATCCTGATCGTTGACATAGACATTGATAAAGCGGCTGAGTTCCGTGCCTGGCTGGATCTGCTCTTTGAGAGCGGGAAAACGCTGGTATAGATCGGAGAGGGCATCTCCAAGCGTTTTGCCTTCAACACTTATTTGCTTCGCACCGCCGACAGAGGCTCGCAACACAGGGGCTAAACGAACACTGGCCATCTATATTCTCCTTTTAGATCAAGGTACACTGTGATATTTCAGCTCGCGCTGCTCCTGCTTAGGCAGGCACAGCGCAAACATCGGCATAGGTTGGCAAATTTTCTGGATGCCCATGCTCGCCACAGGCGGGGCAGTTGGGATCGCGGAAGAGCTTCAATTCGCCGAACTCGCCAGCCAGGGCATCATAGGTCATCAGACGACCTACCAGCGGATCTCCAAGATTGAGCAGCAGCTTGATGGTCTCGGTCGCCTGGAGCAGTCCGATGGTGCCGGGAAGCACGCCCAGCACACCAGCCTCAGCGCAGCTCGGAGCTAACGCGGGCGGAGGCGGCTCAGGATAGAGACAGCGATAGCATGGTCCCTCGTAGGGTTTGAAAACGGTTAGCTGACCCTCAAAGCGGAAAACGCTCCCATGCACAACCGGCTTATTCTCAAGGATGGAGGCATCGTTGAGCAAATAGCGCGTTGGGAAGTTATCGGTACCGTCAAGAATCACGTCATAATCGGCAATGATCTTCCTGACGTTGGTCTCGTCGAGGCGCTCCAGGTAGGTAATGACGTTGATATCGGGATTGAGGGCTTTGATGGTCTCGCGTGCAGATTCGGCCTTATATTGACCGATGCGCTCGGTATTATGCAGGATCTGGCGTTGCAGGTTGCTATCATCGACGACATCGGCATCAATAATGCCGAGCGTACCCACGCCAGCAGCGGCAAGATAGTAGGCCGCAGGTGATCCCAGGCCACCAGCGCCAATCAAGAGCACCCGCGAGTCGAGCAGCTTAAATTGTCCTTGCTCGCCCACTTCGGGAATCAGCAGGTGTCGGCTATATCTGCGAGCCTGAGCGTCCGTCATCACACGCGGCTGGGCAAAGCCGTAACCGTTACCCTTCCACTGCCCAAAGCCACCGGACATGGAGATCACGTTATCATAGCCCATCTGCTGTAATGTGCTGCCAGCGATCAGAGAGCGCACGCCGCCCGCACAATACAAAACGACGGTTTTAGATTTATCAGGAACGGCCTCTTCAATTTGCAATTCAAGGAAGCCACGAGGAACGTGAATTGCGCCGGGGATGTGCCCTTCATTCCACTCGTGCTTCTCACGTACATCTACCAGAACGATATCCTGTTCGTCACTGCGAGCCCCTTGCTGTTCAGTCAGCTTTTGGCGTACCTGAGCAGGGGTCAATTCTGGCACTTGCTGTCGTGCTCGCCGCATAATTTCTCGGGACGCATCTCCCATGATCGATCACCTCAATGTTGACTAAGTCAATCAATTTAGTTTTTCTAATAACTAACGAAAGATTACCATGCACATTTTTTGCTTGTCAAGGAAAGTCGAACTACGCTGCGAGGTTATCTATCGTCTTAGATATTCTTTAGGTACAAACACTGATACCGCTTAAATTATTCCTCCTGATAAGGCCCGCTCATACGCTTCCCTACGCTTGCAATTTAGGCACTCTGCTGTTACTCTGGAAATAAAGAATGCCTCTAGTATGCCACAGTCAGGAGAGATTGCCATGACCAGAACAGCCACATACATCATCATCGGGGGAGGAGTGATAGGTGCCAGCATTGCCTACCACCTCGCCAAACAGGGAAACGGACACGTCATGCTTTTCGAACGACAGGCGCTCTGCAACGGGACGACGGGACGTTCAGGGGCCATTATCCGCCAACACTATTCTAACGACTTCACGATTCGTATGGCACGGCAAAGTTTGCAGGTTTTTGCTCATTTCGATGATGCGGTTGGCGGCGATTGTGGCTTTAACACCACCGGCATGCTGGTTGTGACCGATGGGCCGGGAGCCGATCTACTGCGAACAAACGTGGCGTTACAACAACAGGAGGGCGTGCAGACAAAGCTGATCGCGCCTTCTGAAATTTGCGAGGTGGCCCCTTGCTATAGCGGGGAAGGCATTGAGTTGGCTTGCTATGAGAGTGACGCAGGCGTGGCCGATCCGATGGCAACCACGCATTGTTTCGGACAGCGAGCCAGAGATTATGGAGCGACCATTCATGAGGGGGTGACGGTAACGCGCATCGTGACGCAAAATGGGCGTGTCAGCGGCGTCGAAACGTCGCAGGGAACGTTTACCGCCCCGATTGTGGTGCTGGCGGCCAACGTGTGGAGCGTCCCCCTGGCTCAAGCTATCGGCATTGCCCTGCCAATTATCGCGACCCGCCATCCGATGGTAGCGTTACGCCGTCCCAACGACGCTGGCGGTCGTCAAGGACTGCATGCGGTCTGCCTGGACATGGCTAGAGAGATCTACCTACGCCCGGATATTGGAGGCGTCACCCTCGTTGGCACGACAGAGAATGTGCTGACCCCGGAAGATCCTGATCGCTACGCGCAAGGATTAACCGAGGACGAGATTAGCTATTTTCGCACTCGTGGCAGAGAATGCTTCCCGGCGCTGGCTCGCGCTGTACCGCGTGGCGGCTGGGCGGGCATCTACGACGATACGCCTGACTATCACCCGATTCTCGACCAGTTCACAGCTTATGAAGGGCTATATTGCGCGGCTGGATTTAGCGGTCATGGCTTCAAACTCTCTCCCATCGTTGGGCAATGGATGGCTCAGTTGATTACAACGGGCCAGAAGCCTGCCGATATGCAGCCCTTCGCCTATGAGCGTTTTACCACCGGACGGGAGATCAGTCCGGGCTATAGCGCGGGAGTGCTGGGATAAACGCTGCTATTGACATGGTAGAGGCTGCTATATGAAATACTCACCAGTTAAGCCATATATGCTTAACTGGTGAGTATTTGGGGTATTTATGCGCCATTCGCCAACACGCCATCAGCGAGAAGCTGAGCGAGGGCGTGGCGAGCGGCTTGTGGAGTGGCGATTTGATAGGCGACGCCGTGCATGCTTTGCACTAGCGGTTCCAGGTAGGGTTTGAGTTTTTTATCGCGCAAGTACAGATGATGCAGAACATAAGAGGCCGTTTCTACCAGCCACGGAGATGTATTGGTTACCACCAGCAAGTGTAGCACCGGCTCAACACAGCGTTTGCCGAAGCCAACCAGTTTTTTAGCGCCCATCCACGCTACCGAATGATCCGGATCGCGCAAGGCATCTACCAGCACGGGTAAGGCCCGATAATCGCAGATTTCTCCTAGAGCACGCATGCAATGCCAGCGTATCCAGGGCGAGTTGCTGCTACTCTCGGCCATCAGCGCAGGCACCGCCGCAAAACCCAGGCGCACCAGGGCAAAGTCGATCTGGCTCCCCATTTGCTCATCCGCCGTGTGTAGCGCCCTGAGCAACGCTGGCACTGCCGAGGCATCCCTGATGCGGCCCAGGGCTTTCACAGCCTGCAAACGCACGCCAGGCATCGGATCGTCTAATGCCTGGATCAGCAGAGGCACGGCAGTACGACTCCCGATGATGCCCAGTAGATAGGCTGTGGACTCTCGTATGGCCGGACGTTTATCTGGCATAGCCGCTATTAATATCC
>DASTZT010000564.1:0-9742 GCA_035764225.1 Ktedonobacteraceae bacterium | reverse complement strand
AGCATCTCGCTCTGGATCTTCCGCCGCCAAAATCTAACCAATTAACGCGGGGTGCAAGTGGTTCTGTCCCGCCTGCTGCTTCTGCCCATGCGGCTGCTCATCCTCTGTGGCGACGAGATGATGCAGACGAATAAATGATGCTGGGAATGCCCTCCGTGGAGACGAGGATCTGTGGCGACGACATTCATGCCGGCCCCACCCGGCGCTGAAGCGGACGCCGTGAACCGCGTCGCCACAGGGGATGGCCCGTCGCCACGAGTCCTGAGATCGTCGCATGAGACCCACGATCACCAGGAGTCTGCAGAGAAAACTTCAACGCCGTGGCAGAGGCAAACCTGTTATACTGTAATCTGTTATCATACCGTTCTCTCGTCTTGCTAAGGAGCAGCTAGATGAAACGCAACTCACCTTTTCAACGACTACGCTGGAAATTCATGTTCTCGTATGTCCTTTTCGCTCCATTGGTGCTGCTCCTGATCTTTTTTCTGTTCTTTCTGATAACGCTGGCCATCATTGAAGCCTTCTTTGTCCCGCCGCTCGTACTCTATGGCCTGCAACAGTACCCGGATCAACTCAGCCTTTTTTTCGTACATAATGGTGTGCCGGATCAGCAAGCTTTAGCCCTGTGGATCAAGCATCCTGGCGGCTATTATCCAGGGTATCAGCCCGTCTTCCGTGCCATTGTAGATCATCAGGGACGCGTGATTGTCTCCAGTGGCAGGAAACCTATATCTCCCGATCAACTCCTACAAACCCAGCTTTCGACACAGGCAGCTGCCAATCTTCAACAGGTGTTGGCGGGCAAAGACAACAATCAAGGCATGGTGAGCAAAGACGCTGATGGCGCGATTATCGCGATAGTCTCCATTAGAGGAGAGGATCACGCCGTTGATGGCGCGTTGATTGACGATACGGGAGCCGATATTTACGGCCAGGAGGCGCTTTTCTGGCTCGGCTACGACTCGCTGTATATTTTTATCAGCGTTGGAGTTTACACCGTCTTCGCCGCGCTGATTGGCTTAGCTGGCGGTTTCTTTGTTGCCCGAACCATCACGCGCCGCTTTAACAGATTGGCAGCAGTGGCAGACAAATGGAGTCTGGGCAATTTCTCCTCCTTTGTTCAGGACACATCGCCTGACGAACTTGGGCAGTTGTCTCGCAAGTTGAATCGTATGGCCGAACAGTTGCAGCATCTTTTGCAGACGCGACGACAATTTGCGATCCTGGAAGAACGCAATCGCCTCGCGCGCGACCTGCACGACAGCGTCAAGCAACATATCTTTGTGCTAGCCTTGCAGGTGGAGACGGCAAAATTGCGCCTGGAACAGGGACCGGATGTCGCTGAAGCGCAGCACCGCCTCGCAGAAGCCGAGGGCGTGCTACACCAGGTGCAGGAGGAGCTTAAAACGCTGATTCGCGAACTGCGCCCGGTTGCGCTGGAAGGCAAAGGGCTAAGACCGGCGCTACAAGAGTTGGTCGCCCAATGGGAACGCCAGAACGGTATTGCTGTTAGCCTTCAGATTAATGGGGCAAATATGCTCTCCCCACAAATCGAGGAGGCCATCTTTCGTGTAGCGCAGGAGGCGCTCTCCAATGTGGCGCGTCATAGCCAGGCCAGCACTGTTGAGGTGCAATTGGTCAATCAGCCGGAACGGGTCACGCTTTCGATTGCTGATAATGGGCAGGGACTGGAAAGCGGCGCGACTGAAGTCAAGGGCGTCGGGTTGCTTTCGATGCGCGAACGTATGCAGGCGCTCGGTGGCGATATCGAGATAACGAGCCAGTCCGGCAATGGGTTGCGTCTCGTTGCCTATTGTCCTGGCGAGTTTTGCGAGAGCGGGAAAGGAGAGCAGCGCCGATCCGCAGCATCTAATGATTGCTAACACGGCGCGGAGAGCTATGGCTGAGCAGATTACGATTGCTATCGTGGACGATCATGCGCTTGTGCGTCAGGGCATCCGCACATTTTTAGAGGCGTATGCCGACTTCTCCATTATCAGCGAGGCCGAGTCGGGCGAAGCAATGGTGCGGCAGATTGCCGAAGATGTGCCCGATGTCGTGCTGATGGATCTGGTAATGGCCGGGATCGGCGGCGTAGAAGCGACACGCCAGATCAAACGCATCAGTCCGCACACCCAGGTCATCGTCCTGACCTCCTATGATGACGACGAATATATCTTCCCTGCATTGCGTGCGGGAGCATTGTCTTACATTCTCAAAGATGTGGGCATTCGTGAACTGGCGGAGACCATTCGCAAGGCAGCAAGGGGCGAGTCGGTGTTGCATCCGCGTGTGGCTGCCAGGGTTGTGCAAGAGATGCATCGTGAGCGGCGTGATGCTCCTAACCTCATCACAGAGCTAAGCGCGCGCGAGCTGGAAGTGTTGCGGCTGATCGCCGATGGGCTACCGAATGCCGCCATTGCCGAGAAGCTGGTGATTAGCGAAAAAACGGTCAAGGTCCATGTGAGCAATATTCTAAGCAAATTGCATATGCTGGATCGCACGCAGGCAGCAGTTTACGCCTGGCAGCATGGCTTAGTGCAGCGCGACAACCCATAAAAGAAAAAACATCAGACCTCTTGCCATAGCAAGCAATCTGATGTTTTGATCGGCCAATCTTGCCGTTTAGACTTCCATCACAACTGGCAAGATCATTGGGCGGCGGCGCGTCTTCTCATAGAGAAACTCGCTCAGGGTGTGCTTAATCTTGTCCTTGACGAACGACCAGTCTGAACCGTGATGTCCGTCCAGACCGATAAACGATTCCAGAACGCGTTCGCGTGCGCTCTCAAGCAGCTCTTCGGCATCGCGCATATAGACGAAGCCGCGCGAAATGATATCGGGACCAGCCAGCGGTTGTCCGGTCTCTTTATCGATAGTCAGGACCGCCATCAAAATGCCATCCTGCGACAGCACTTTGCGATCTCGCAGCACGATCTGTCCCACATCGCCCACACCCAGACCATCGACGAAAACGTTACCGCTGGCCGTATGATCGACCAGTTCGATCCCGTCGGGAGAGACCTCAATCATATCGCCGTCTTCCGCCACCACAATATTTTCTCCGGGGATACCCAGAGAATGCGCTAGCTTGGCATGCAACACGAGTTGACGATATTCGCCGTGAATGGGTACAAAGAAGTGGGGGCGCAGCAACGAAACCATCAACTTTAGCTCTTCCTGCGCACCGTGGCCCGAAACGTGGACATTCGAAATGCCCTGATAGAAAACTTCCGCTCCTTGACGGAAGAGACTATTGATGGTGCGATGCACCATTTTCTCATTGCCAGGTACAGGCGTGGCCGAGAGAATGACCGTATCGCCCTCCTGAATGCGCACCAGGCGATGATCCTCATTGGCAATACGTGTCAGCGCCGACGTAGGTTCGCCCTGACTGCCTGTACAGATGATAACCACCTGCTCCGGTCGGAACTTGTTGATATCCTCAGCCCGGATCAGCATTCCTTTAGGAATACTCAGGTAGCCAAGCTCAATCGCCATTTGCACGTTGTTGACCATACTACGCCCAACGAGCGCGATAAAGCGTTCGTAGCGGGTCGCAGTGTCCACCACCTGTTGCACGCGTGAGATCAGCGAGGCAAAGGTGGCAATCAGGACGCGTCCGGGCGCGTTGGCGAAAATCTTGTCGAGCGAATCGTTAATCACGCGCTCAGACGGCGTATAGCCGGGAGATTCCACGCGCGTGCTATCGCCCATCATCAGCAGCACGCCCTCGTTACCAATCCGGCCTAGCGTGCCGATATCGGCAGGTTTGCCGTCAACAGGCGTATAGTCGAATTTATAATCACCCGTATGTACTACCGTGCCGATTGGTGTATGAATAACGATGCCGACGGCATCAGGAATGCTATGATTGACGCGAAAGAACGAGACCAGCAGCTCGCCCAGTTCCAACTGATCGCCCGGAGTCACAATGGTCACGTTTGCTTTATCCAGCAAGCGGTGCTCTTTGAGCTTGACGCTAATCAAACCATGTGTCAAACGGGTGGCGTAGACAGTTGGAAAATCAAGCATCGGTAAAATGTAGGGAAGGCCGCCAACGTGGTCTTCATGACCGTGAGTAATGAGGATACCGCGTATACGGTGCTTCTTATCAGCAAGATAACCCGTATCAGGGATAACCAGGTCAACGCCAAACATTTCCTCATCCGGGAACATCACCCCAGCATCAATGATGATGATGTCGTCGCCGTACTCAACGACCATCATATTCTTTCCGACTTCCCCCAGGCCTCCCAGTGGGACAAGCCGAATTTTTTCTGTTGTCAAAGTATACAGAACCTCCTACCACACTATATGTGTAGCTCCTCTCAATAAAAACGTCTCAATTTGTATATCTATCTTCACTCCTGTCTCTCCCTCAGGAGTAAATGCCAAATAAATAAGTTTATACCGTTAAAAATTCTACCATAGGAACTTACTAAATACAAGCACCTATCCATCTCAAGCAAAGGAAGCAGACTGCGTGATTCGAGCGTCCCTTTCCAACCATTGAGTTTACTGCCACGCTCTTCTTTATGTTATGTATAGATATAAACAAAGCGACAGGCCGTTTTATGCCCATTAGCAAGCAACCTTCCAAAGGACGAGGTCGGGAATGGTTGGGCAAGGAAGATTCATTGCCGCCCGCCTGAGCGAAGCTAGCGCACAGCAGCGTTGGCGTTCGGGCATCCAGCCAGCGATCTGCCAAAGAGCGAGAAATCAACATCTGCCGCAGGGCAAGCACGAGGCCCCCGCATCCGCCCACGCCTCTCCCCTTGCCCCTACGCCTCCGGCCCAACATGATCGATCCCGTTCGGATTTTTTCGTGGGAATACGACATCGTGAGGGAACCGGTAGGGGCAAGGGGAGAGGCATGGGGATTGGGCGGGGGCCTCGCGCTTGCCCTGCTGGGTTGGCCAGATTGTGTGTTCTCATGCTTATCAGCGAGCTATTGGCTGCAAATGTAGATGGCGAACAACCCAGCGAGCAAGATATATTGAGTTTTTGCATCCTGCTCTTAGTGGATGGAACCAATCATTGGTTCAGGCACGCAGGGGATCAAACATTTCCCCATTACATTTACGGCTAAAGCCTGAACTTGTGCTCTGTGCAGGGGGCAGCTAGCCCCTTGCCGGGTTCCAGGGGGACGTTGCGATCTAGCGAAGTGTCCCCTGCATCTCTTCTATTCCCTCACGCCGCCTGCGGCGGCGCGAAAAAAAAGGATTTTCGGGGGACACCCCCGCGCCCCCGGCAGGGGAGAACCCCTGCACCCCTGAACGTTCATGATTACAGCACACCGATTAGCCTCAGTATGACAAACACGGCAATCAGCAGGACGATCACGGCGATGGACGCAATCGTAAAATAGATGATGCGGCGATCAAGCTTGACCTTGCCGCCCGGAATGGCCTTACGCAACTCCGCGCGTTTCTCCTCAAGGCGTTGCTTTCTACGCGCAACCCGTTTCTGTCGTTGATTTTGGAGCGTCTCCATCTTCTGTTGTCCAGCGTAAGGGCCTGCTCCTATTTGCTGCATACGGCGGCGCATCGTGCGGTTGTAGCTCTCGATCTGCTGTTGATTGGGATCGCTACTGGTTGGCGGCGCTTTGGGCTGCGTCGATTTTGCTCCAGGTACGGCAGTGCCGCCTGGGCGAGGTTTGTCGTCTTTGCGCCTCCTCTCTGCGCCTTTTTTGGCTTCGGCTGCCGCCAGAGTTTGCTGCGGTGCCGATGGATTAGGACTGGCAGCAGTTGATGGGCTTTCCCCCTGCTTTTGTTTCGATGAATTTTCCTTCGCCATGACAAAGACCCTTTCCTTGATTGATAGCCAAAATCAAGATAATGCACTATCTTCCCAACCAGAACAGCGCAGGGAGGCTGCTACAGTTGATGCTGGTTAATATACTCCTGGGCGAGAGCTGCTGCTTTCTTTTTGTCATCAGGCAAGATCGCTCCATCAATGACCAGGCCTAGCAAGTATTCTTTGATGGGACGCAGCCACGGTCCAGGCCCACGATCAAAAAGCTCCATCAGCTCCGTGCCGTCAAGAGGACTTTTCAAGGGAACGCGCTCGGCCTCTTCTTTCAGGCGTTGACAACGCTCGGCCAGCTCCGCGACCCGCGCATTGGCTCGTGTGACTTTATCCACGCGGTAACTTGTGATATCGGCCCGCGAGAGGTCCAGCAGATCGGGCAAACTATTGCCGCTCTCAAGCATCAAGCGACGGACCGCGCCATCGGTCCATTCAGCCGTATAGGCGTTGGCCCGCATATGCAAGCGCACGAGCAAAGACGTGCTCTCGATAAAATCGCGATCAAAATGGAGCCGTTTGAGGATATCACGGGCCATGTGCGCTCCCACATCTTCATGCTGAAAGAAATGGACCTTGTTATCCTCGACGGTTTTGGTGCGTGGCTTGGCGATATCGTGCAGCAAAGCGCCCCAGCGCGTCGCCAGGCGTGGAGACGAACGTTCAACCACGCGTAAAACGTGCGTGTATACATCCTTCGTTGAAACGCGCGGTTGCGGCTGTTGCGAGACGCCGCGCAATTCCAGCACTTCTGGAATAATCCAGCGCATCAGATCAAGCTCCACCAGCAGATCAAGCCCTCTGGCAGGATGCGACGAGAGCAACAACTTGTTCATCTCGTCGCGAATGCGTTCACGGCTAATCTTTTGCAGCTTCGAGGATTGGCGCTCGATGGAACGGCGCGTCTCCTCTTCAAGACTAAAGCCAAGCTGGGCCGCGAAGCGCACAGCACGCAGCAGACGAAGCGGATCTTCATCAAAGCGTTTGTCAGGCTCGTCTCCTACCGCACGCAAAATATGCGCCTCCAGGTCTTGCTTGCCCCCAAAGGGATCGATGATATAGCCATTAAGAGGGTCGTGGGCCATCGCATTAATCGTAAAGTCGCGGCGCAATAGATCCTCTTCCAGCCTATCCCCAAAACAGACCTCCGGCTTGCGCGACTCTGGATTGTAGCGTTCGGTACGAAAAGTGGTGATCTCAACAATGTTCTCTTCGTAATGGAGACGCACGGTGCCGAAGCGTTCGCCCACCAGCACCACGGCGCTCGGATGAGTGGAGGCGACCAGGCGTTTGATTTCGTCGGGGCGAGCGTCTGTCGTCAGGTCTGCATCACCGGATTGCCCACGACGAAGCAGTCCATCACGCACGGTTCCCCCAACCATATAGAGTTGTTTCTGCTGAGCGCGAAAGAGTTGCGCCAGAGTAATAATAATGTCTAACATGCTAAAGTAGTGCCATCTGCTTTTGTGTGTGTGCCTGCTATGATTTAGCGGGCCATCTGAATAGCAAGCCGAGCCGGATTAGATGGTGGCTTTTTCCCATCTCATAATGGGACTATTGTATCATGTCCGAATAGCCCCTTTAAAGAGGGTGAGCCATTTGTTTTCTCCGAACATATGTCCTAATAACCCTTGACTTGAACATTTATTCTGGTATACTTATGAAGAAAATATGTTCTAAATATATCGATCTAGATCGGAGGAACCGTCGTGGGAACAACCGAGATGAGAAAACAGGCACGACCCATTCAGTGTGATGTAGAGGACGATGATTCGCTTTATATCACACGCATGCCGAGTAGCACAAGGAGATATAAGTCCGCGCCGCCCCCTGCTGCTGCGGATGCCCTTGAAGGGCCGATTACGGAGGAGAGAATGTTTGTCCAGCACCGTCGCTCCAGCCTGAAACGGCAGATTACGAGTGGCATGGCCTCGAATGCGGTGAGGCCCCCCAAAACCGATGAACTGCCGCACCGGCTGCGTTTTTCCCCACTGGCTATTGGAGTAGGCATGGTGGCCATGATCCTGATTGTGCTCTTCTTGAGCGCGTGGAACTCGTGGTGGCACACGTATCGAGACGATCAGCAATTTGGTCGTCCTCGCACGTTCCAGATGGACGCGGTCGTAGGGCATGAGGATAGTCCAAGCAATCCTACGCATTTTATCTTTCTCAATTTACATCGCCATATAGAAATTATTGAGATACCAGGCGGCAATGTTGCCCATACCCATATCTATTCTGGTCCGATTCTCTTTGGCGATGGACAAGACCTCACACCTGTCACTGGCGAGATTCGCGATGTGAACGGCAGGCGCGATTTAATTGTCCATATCCAGGTTCAGCAAATTGTGTTTATCAATGATGGCACAATGTTTCGCCCACAATGACGATAAACTATTACTTCCAATGATGGTGCAAGTATGATCCTCTCTCAGCAAGGATGCGATACAATACTACTAAAAAAAGGGAGGATGATTCTTGCACCATATGAGCACTTCACAGCCAGCACAGCCCACCGATCAGGACGCCTTGCTCTACTTCTGGGCCATCGGTGATCTGCACTATCGCGCCTTGCCTGCCTGGCACGAGATCCATACGCAGCGTCTCTCCCGTATGTTCGAGGATCTGCACGAACTCTGGCAGGTGGAAGGTCCGCCCACATTTTGCGTCTCGCCAGGGGATCTGGTGGAGACGTGCGCGCTGGAGAATTACCGTCTGGCAAAAGCCAGTCTGGAGGCGCAATTGGGTGCTATCCCCTTCTATCCTGGCATTGGCAATCACGAATACTATGGGCTGGACGGAGAAGATCCAGCGACAATGGCAGACACATACTGCACCGTCTGGGGAAAGCAGCTCTGCTATACCTGGAACTGTGGTGGCATTGCCTGTATTATGCTCGACTATCCTGACCCACATACGCTGGAAGATGCGGCACAAGTTTATATTTCACAGGCGTCGCTGGCGTTTTTGGAGCAGAAACTGACCGAGTATGCCTCCTCGCCCACCATCATCTTCTTGCATTGCCCGTTGTACAATACGGTGCTGGACCGAGACCCGGAGCAATATCTGGACTATAACTCGCTGCAACACTTCTTTGCGCCCGAAAACTCGCAGGAGATCCGTGATATTCTAGCCAACCATAGCAACGCGTTTCTTTTTGTGAGCGGCCATACGCATTCGGGCTGGGAAGCCCCTAATCTCGTATATACGGAGCAGCTTGGAGGACACTCCATCACCTTCGTCAATGTGATGTCTCCCTGGTATACCGGTACACGCACCGGACCGCGTCTGGGAGAAACGGGAGCGACGGCAACATACATTCCCGACAAACCCGATGTCCTTCCCACTTTTGCGATCCGTGTTTTCCCTCACCAGGCCAGCATTCGTGTGCGTGACCACAACAGCAAGCAATGGTTGAAGGAATGGTTAGTGCCATTGCGTTAACGAAAAAGGGCTGGAAACTGAAAGGAGCCCGCAGGGAAGGTATCCCCAGGGCTCCTTTCACTATCCCCACACAGGTTACCCACTCGCTTTTCCACCAAACCTCCACCGCATATCAACGAGGCTTTCCAAAATCCCTACCACACCACATTAGAGGAGTAGCCAGTTTCCTCGATGTCTTAACCTTAAAGAGAGAGTTCTCCATTATCCCTTACCACGTTGCCTGTACCGCCATCCTCACGTCTCCGCTTCATCACCCACTCAGTGGTAGAACTCCCTTTGCCACCACCCAACCTCCGCCCCCGTTCACCGAAGGTTTGTTATTCTCTTTCGCTACGAGAGAAATATAGCATAAAGTGATGACGGGGATATGAATGAAAATGCATTTATATGAAAATGTGTTCATTTTTAAAGCGATGGTTAAAAATGTGTCGATTACAGTATGTTCATCCTCTGCCAATCCTGGGTGAATTTCTCAACGGCCTGCTCACTC
>DASTZT010000563.1:0-5753 GCA_035764225.1 Ktedonobacteraceae bacterium | reverse complement strand
ATTTTCAGCAGGTAGAGCCAAGTGGGGAGTTGTTTCATAGCGAGACCTCCGCAGTTTCGATCCGCAGCAACTCGGCAAAGCGTGAAGCAGGGTCGGCAATGAGGGCGAGCCGTGGCCCATGCTCGCGTACCTGCCCGTTCTCCAGGATCAGGATATCGTCAGCGTATGCAAGCGTGGCTAATCGGTGCGCCACGATGATACCAGTGCGACCTTCGAGCAACCGACCCAGGGCGGCATGTACCATCCAGTCTGTGGCCGGGTCAAGGCGCGAAGATGGTTCGTCCAGGATCACTAGATCGGGATCACACAGCAATATACGAGCGCAGGCAAGCACCTGTGCCTGCCCGGCAGAGAGTTCGACCCCACCGGGTCCAAGCTGCGTGTCCAGGCCGCGTGGCAGCTCCCCTAGCCAATCTGCCAGCCCCACAGTATCCAGCACTGCCCTAATTTGCTCATCTGTCTTGCTATCATCGAAGAGGGTCAGATTGTCGCGCACGCTGGCATGGAAGAGATGCACCTCCTGAGTAACCAGGCCGATGCGTGTGCGCACTGCCGCAAGGCGAACCGTCCGCAGATCTACGCCGCCCAGGTACACGACACCGAATTGTGGATCGTAAAAGCGCAGGAGTAGCCGCGTCAACGTTGTCTTGCCACTGCCAGTACGTCCCACCACACCCAGCACGCGGCCCGGCGCAAGCGATAGACTAAGGTCATGCAGAACCGGGACATCATCTGCATAGCCAAATGAGACATTGTCGAATTGCACCGACAGCGGACCAGCAGGTAGCCCGGTGCCCTCGCCATCGACCACGCGTGGCACTGTGCTCAGCAACGCCTCAATACGAGCAATGCTAGCGTCCGCCTGCTGCAAATCCTGCACCTCGTTGCGGATCTGCTCGGTTGGCTGACGCAGCATCTCGGTACACTGAAAGATCAGATAGACGGTGCCGATGGTCAGCGTGCCGTCCTTGAACAGCATCGCGCTCAAGGCAAAAGCGACCGCCGTACCGAGCGCAAAAAGTCCCAGGCTGCTGGCTCCCAGACTATAGCCCCACATCTGCGCTTTGCGCGTCACCGCCAACCATGAGCGCATGACCTCGGCACAGCGACGCAACACAAACGCGCCTGCGCCACTGGAGCGGATATCCTGTAGCCCGGTCAGATATTCGCCCAGGAAGCTATAGAAATCGGCATTGGCCTGACGATCCGCCTCCCAGGCGGGAGTGGCGACGGCGCGAATACGCAGCATAGCTATCAAGGCCAGCATCACAAAGCCACTCATCGCCAAGCCTACTCGCCAATCCACATGGTAGAGCAGCCCAAGCACGCCCAGCAATAGGAGGCCGTTGCCGAGCACATACACCACAAAGCGAGAGAAGAAACGGGCCAGGGTAGCCACATCTCCATCTACGCGCTCAATCAATTCGCCGGGCGTATGAGCGGTGTGAAACGTAGCATCCAATCGCAACAAATGGGCGAGAAGATCGGTGCGTAACGCATTCGTAGCCGTCCAGCTCACCTGCTCGGCCACGTAAGTTTCGGCAACTGACAGGCCCTGCCCTATCAAAGCCAGAACAATGGCAAATCCTGCCAGGACGGTAAGATCACTCAAAGCGCCGCCGGAAGTCGCCCGGTCAATAAAGTAGCTCGTCACCAGCGGCGTAGCCACCTGCACACCGATAGTGGAACACAGGATCACAGCCAGCAGGCCCATCCGCAGCCACTCTGGCCGTAGATAACGGGAAAGCAGCCGCATGTTACGGTTTAGCGCCTGAAAAGGATGCATTATCAATCTAATTTTTTCCTTATATGCTCTGCTCTTTTCGAGCAAAAAAGCCCACGATGAAATGCAATTTTGGATGGTGGAAAATGGTGATGCTAAACGGAAGGCAATATGCTACGTGCGATGAGCAGGCAAACAGAAGCAACCCGATGAGGCGAAGTGGGCTGATGGAGCAGTATGAAAAAGAAGCCTACAAAAAAAGGTATATCTCTCTGTGCAGCCTATCTAAAGCAAAGGATGGTCGTGCTTATATTTCGAGCGAAATCAAAAAAAGACTCGCGTGCAAGCGACCACGTTTAGTTGTAGGACACAGCTCACTTCGTGTAGCAACACCTTAGCTGTGTTGAAGGCATGATGATTGGTACCTCCTGAAACAAGATAAGCAAATGATAACCTGTGCCTGTTCGAAAGTCAAGCCCGGAGATGGAACTGTCGGGGTTTCGCAGTTCTGAAAAGTTTAGACCATGCTCGGACGTTCGTACCGACCCGCTTCAGCGCGTCCGATTTATCGCCTGTCCGTACCCTAATAACATCTGCCATCATCAATGCCGTGGCGACGAGATTTATCGCGTCCAATTCATTGCCCTGCCGCCACCCGCAATCGTGCCAACCCGCAGCAGGGCAAGCGCGAGGCCCCATCCACCCCCAACCAGCCTCCCCTTGCCCCTACTGCCTCCGGTCCAACATAGCAAAACCTGTTCGGATTTTTTGGGGAACAGGTGCCAATATCATTGAATAACCCAGAGGGAAAAATGCGGCGGAACATGCGTCACGGGGAGAAATGGTAGGGGCAAGGGGCTGGGCATAGGCGGATGCGGGGGCCTCGCGCTTGCCCTGCTGCGGGGCGCGGTGCGCATTTGGGCCGTCCAACGATTCCAATCCCTCACGGGCTCATCTCATCTTTCTGACGTTGCTGCTGACCATCGTCTTTGGCCTGATGTCGGTGGTGTTCCAATCCCTGCCGGGCTCCCCTCGCCATTTTGACTCCCAAAACACGTTCATTCTCAATGGCTATGCCGCGTTCCAATCCCCAACGGGCTCTCTCTGCCATTTTGACCATATGTACGAAGAGACCACCAACCGAAGGCAATCTGGGTTCCAATCCCCAACGGGCTCTCTGCCATTTTGACTCATGGTCTGGGCCAAACAGTTTCGCGGCCACAATTGAGTTCCAATCCCTCACGGGCTCCCCTGCTCTTTTTGACCAAAGATCAAGTTCTTCGTGACCACGCGGACGGTGGTTCCAATCCCTCACGGGCTCTCTCTGCCATTTTGACTGCTACACCCATAATATAGCATGATAAGCTGATTGACGCAAGGGATTCCGAGCATCAAACAAGCAAACACGGGCAAGCGCAAGGCCCCATCCTCCCCCAACCAGCCTCCCCTTGCCCCTACCGCCCCGTCGCATGTTGCAGGTTCCGCTCGGATTTATTTTTGGGGGTGGTGCAATGTTGGGACACGTTGGTAGGGGCAAGGGGCCGGGCATGGGTGAATGCGGGGGCCTCGCGCTTGCCCTGTTCGCTCATCTCAATGTATCGCACACACCTATGCAAAAAAATCCATGATAGAATATATGTAGTTACTTCATCGCGGATAGCCAATGCCGCCATCTTCGCTCAGGCTGTCTATAAAGCGATTATTTTTCTATGGAGAAGAGAAACACATGCCATTACTTGATTTGACCCCCGATCAGCTATTAACCACCACTCGTTCAGTGCGCAAACGGCTCGATTTTTCGCGACCGGTTGAGCCGGAGGTGATTCGCGAATGCCTGGAAATTGCTCTCCAGGCTCCGTCGGGCAGCAATAGTCAGCGCTGGCACTTTGTGGTTGTGACCGATGCGGAGAAGCGCAAAGCCATTGCTGATCTCTATCGCCAGGGCTTTAGCGCGTATCGCAATAGTGGCGTCTCCAATCCCGCTCAGTACGCCCATAATTCCGAACGTGTCCGCGTCCAGCAGCGCATCGTCAGTTCCGCCGACTATCTTGCCGAACATCTGCATGAGGTGCCAGTCCATCTCATTCCCTGCATCGCCGGTCGCCTGGATGGTCTGCCGAGCGTTATGCAGGCGGGCGTCTGGGGTTCGATCTTGCCCGCAACCTGGAGCTTTATGCTGGCAGCTCGCGCTCGCGGGTTGGGGACGGCGTGGACAACGCTGCACCTGCCTTATGAAAAGGAAGCCGCTGAAGTGCTGGGCATTCCCTACGACCAGATTACGCAGGCGGCTCTGATTCCCGTTGCCTATACGCTCGGCACCGATTTCAAGCCGGGCGCTCGCGAGTCTCTGGATACGGTAGTTCACTGGAACGAATGGTAATATCACTGTAGGGGCAGTGCCTCGCGCCTGCCCCCTTACAATGTAGATAATTGGAGGGTAGAGCATGCTAGCGAATCTCATCGGCGAACGCTGGATACAACCAGAGCGGGAGACGCTTCCGATCTATAATCCGGCCACCGCAGAAGTTATCGAGCAGGTTCCGCTTTCGCAGGCTGAGGAGGTTGAGCAAGCGGTGCAGGCGGCAGCGAAAGCCTATAAGGACTGGTCGCGCGTGCCGATAATGGAACGTGTCCAGTGTATGTTTCGCTACAAGGCCCTGCTGGAAGAGCATCTTGAAGAGTTGAGCGAGATTGTCACGCGTCATCATGGCAAAACGCTTGAGGAGGCGCGTGGCGAGGTCAGACGCGGTATTGAGGTGGTTGATTTTGCCTGTGGCGCACCCACATTGTTGCAAGGTCGCACGCTGCGTCAGGTGAGCCAGGAGGTTGACCAGGATTATTACCGTTACCCATTGGGCGTCGTGGCGGGCATTCCTCCCTTCAATTTTCCGGTCATGATCCCGCTATGGATGTTCCCCCTGGCAGTTGTCGCGGGCAACACTTTCGTTTTGAAGCCATCGGAGCGCACACCGCTAGGAGCGCAACGGTTGGCGGAGCTATTTCTGGCGGCTGGCTTCCCGGCTGGCGTGCTCAATATCGTGCATGGCGCAAAGGAGAGCGTCAACGCGCTAATCGCTCATCCTGGTGTCCAGGCTATTTCTTTCGTTGGCTCAGAACCAGTGGCACACTATGTTTATCAAGAGGCGGCACGCTATGGCAAGCGCGTGCAGGCGGCTGGCGGGGCCAAAAATCATCTGATCGTGATGCCCGATGCCGATCTGGAACGCACCATCCCGGCGGTGCTTAACTCGGCTTTTGGCAACGCGGGCGAACGCTGTCTGGCAGGGAGCGTGGCTGTCGCGGTGGGCAAAGCTCAGGGGGCTTTGCTTGAAGCTCTTAAGTCGGAAGCTGCACGCTTGCAGGTGGGGCCAGGAGATCAGCCCGGCGTGCAGATAGGGCCGCTTATTAGAGATGAACACCGCCGCAACGTGTTGGGATACATCGAGCGCGGCATTCAGGAAGGAGCGCATTTGCTCATCGATGGCAGAAAATATGTCGATCAGCCCGGCTTTTTCCTGGGGCCAACCATTCTCGACGAGATTGGACCAGAGATGACGGTTGGGCGCGATGAGATTTTCGGGCCAGTGCTCGCAGTCTCGCATGTGCAGAGCTTGGAGGAGGCGATCCAGCAGGCTAATCGGAGCGCACTGGGCAATATGGCGACCATCTTCACGCAGAGTGGTCGCGTGGCCCGTGAGTTTCGCGAGCAGGTGGAGGCGGGCATGGTTGGCGTTAATGTGGGCGTGGCTCAGCCCTTTGCCTTCTATCCCTTCTCCGGCTGGAAAGGCTCGTTCTATGGCGACCTGCACCTGCACGGCACCGATGGCATTGACTTCTTTACGCGCAAGAAGATGGTGGTCAGTCGCTGGTGAAATAGGCTTGACCATGACTTGACTCTTTCCACCTATGGGGTATCCTTGAAGAGGACATGATGGCGTTCTGGTCAGAGTTCTTTCCGTTTTGCGATTCGTTTCCTGACCCCATCGCGCTACGAAGCTCTGTAACAACTTGTATTTTGTGGTGTTGCGAT
>DASTZT010000562.1:0-6876 GCA_035764225.1 Ktedonobacteraceae bacterium | reverse complement strand
GTGTTGGCGTTGATCTTGCGGCCAAAACCATTACACTTGGCATCCTTTCTCCCTTCTCAGGGCCTGTCGCGGACCCTATTGGCAAGCCGCTGGCCCGTGGAGTCGAGACCTTCTTTAAGTCCGTCAATGCTCGTGGTGGCGTCGATGGCTTCCAGGTCAAATTTGTTGAGAAGGATACGCAATATAGCCCACAGTTGCAGGTAGAGCAGTACAATCAGATCCACAACCAGGTGCTGATGATTGCCGATAGCCTGGGAACTCCTACGACCTTCGCAATCAAAGATCTGGCTGCAACCGATCATATGCTGGTCTCCGCCGCCACGCTCTCCTCTGACCTGACGCGTGAGAAGTACATCGTGCTGGTCGGTACTCCGTATCGTTTACAGACCGAGAATGCCTTCGATTATGTTGTCAACACGCTCGGCGTTAAGAATCCTGTCACCGGCATCATTTACCAGAACGATGATTATGGTCAGGATGGGCTGACAGGATATAAAGAGGCAATCGCGGCCTATGGTTTGCACGATGTGGCGCAGACCTCATTCGCAGCGACGGCAACCGACTTCACCGCGCAGATATCGCAGTTGAAGGCTGCCGGAGCGAAGTATGTGTTCATGACCAGCACTCCCACCGCGACGGCGCAGATTATAGGCACCGCTCACGCGCTGGGCTACGATCCGCAGTGGATTTTGCAGAGTCCGGCCTTCTCGACCGGCCTGCTGAAAGTGCCCGCGCTGGTGCCGCTGCTGAGCAAAGCCTGGGTCGTCAGTCAGGGAGCCACCTGGGGCGATACAAGCTCCTCTGGCATGACTTCACTGCTGAACGACGTGAAAAAATATGCACCTGACCAGACTCCCGACGGCTTCTTCCAGTTCGGCTACACCGAGTCTATGGTGACATACGCGATCCTGAAAAAGGCTGCCGATAATCATGATCTGACGCGTGATGGGCTTTTTAATGCCTTCGAGTCGCTGCGCAACGTCAACCTGGGTGGGCTTTATCCCAATGCCAACTACGGATCAACGCCCAATCAGCGCGTCCCAACCCGCGACAACGTCATGTACCAGATCGATCCGACGCAGCCCACGGGCATCCGTCCGCTGAGTCCCGACTTCATCGGCTCTGCCGCCAAGAAATCGCAGTTCTAACCGCTCTTTTCTCTCAAAGAAACTGCCCTTTGTCCCATAAGACAAAGGGCAGTTTGAGGATGTCACCTCTGGCGGTGGGGATTGAACCACCGCTTTGGCGGTGGATAGACGTAGCGGGCAATCGTCGTCGATACCCAGCCGATACAGAAGCCGGAAAAAACCAACAGGGTGAATTGCGCGCCCTCGCTACCCCGGATCGTCCGTACGAGTATGAGAGCAATCGCCCAGGCAATGGCGAGACCAGCACTGTAAGTCCAAAAGTTTCTGAATCTCAGCATTTTATGTCCCTATTCCTTTCGCAGGGCACAATCTACAATTTCTAGAGGAAGTATACCAGAGGGAGAGCTGTTTGCTCAGGCAACACGCGTACAAAAGCCGATTGGCCCCCCTGCCAATCTCATGTTGCCTCTAGACATAATTATTTGCACGTTCTAAAGTGTATATAGATATCTTTTCTTGTCGAAGGAGCCAGGAGAGAGAAACTCTGTTTCAAAGGAGCTTGGAGATGCAGATAAACTGGGAGCAACGTTTTGCCCGGCGCACTCAACGTATGAGGTCTTCAGCTATTCGAGAATTACTAAAAGCCACGGAACAGCCAGGCACTATTTCTTTCGCGGGAGGGTTGCCCGCACCTGAAACTTTTCCCGTAGAGAAGATCGCGGCCACTACCCAACGCATCCTGCAAACCGCAGGTCCGCAATCACTGCAATACAGCGCGACGGAGGGCTATCGTCCCTTGCGCGAGCTGATTGCTCGCCGCATATCGCAGCCTGGGCTGGAACTCTCTCTCGACAACGTTTTGATCACATCCGGTTCTCAGCAAGGACTGGATCTGTTAGGAAAAGTGCTGATCGACCCCGGAGACCGTATTCTGGTAGAATCACCCACGTATATGGGCATGTTTCAATCCTGGAACACCTATGAGCCTGAATATATCGCTGTTCCCTCGGACGAACAGGGCTTGATTACTGATAGTGGTGCGCTGGAAAAGGCTCTTCAGCAGCGCCCTAAGTTTCTTTACGTCCTGCCCAATTTTCAGAACCCAACCGGCATTACTCTGACAATGGAACGTCGCCGACAACTATTAGAGTTGGCGAGTCGCTATGATGTGCCTATCGTTGAGGACGATCCCTATAGCCAGCTCCGCTACACGGGCGAGCCGTTGCCCTCGCTCATCTCGCTCGCGGGACGCGCGGTAGAGCAGGGCGGTCCCTACGATGGCAATGTGATCTATCTGGGCACCTTCTCTAAAGTTCTGGCCCCTGGCCTTCGCCTCGGCTGGGTGGTGGCATCACCTACCCTGATCCGCAAGCTAGTCCAGGCCAAACAGGGAGACGACCTGCACGCTCCAACATTTAGCCAGATGATCGCTTACGAAATCGTGCGCGAAGGCTTCCTGGAAGAGCATGTGCCTTTCTTGTGTCAGACGTACCGCGAGCGCCGCGATATTATGCTTGCCGAGATGGAAGAGTATTTCCCAGAGAATACCCACTGGACCAGGCCCGATGGCGGCATGTTCCTCTGGGTCACGCTGCCAGAAGAGATGGATGCCACTAAAGTGCTCCTTGAAGCCAGCGCGCAAAGAGTCACTTTCGTCCCCGGCTCAAGGTTCCACGCCGATGACCGAGGGGCTAATACCTTTCGTCTGAGCTTCTCGAACCCATCGCCAGAGAAAATCCGCGAAGGTATTGCCCGGCTGGGGCGAGCCTTGCACAAAATGATGCCGTAACACCGCCTTTCATCAATTATCATCGGGCAAGCGGGGAGAACAGAAAGGGCAAGCGCGAGGCCCCCTCCCAATCCCCGCCCGGCCCCTTGCCCCTACCTGTCCTCACGTTTTTTTATCAACCCGCATGGAAAATGATGTTTAATTTTGCATTATTTCAATATCTAACTTGACCTCTTCCATATAGTCCCATTATATTTTTCATATCTTATATATTTGTAGCTACACCATACACCCATCATTAAATCAAAAATGTATCCCTTTGTGATCTCTTTCAGTCAAAGAAGGCTGGAGGAGGTGCTGCTGTCAGCATATTCCCTGGGATGCGCCTTTTAACCGGACAACATCTTCAGGTATAACGTGAGGAGTAAAAAGATGTTCGATTCAAGCAGATCGTTGGACATACAACAGAGCGAGAGTGCCATACCATTCCAGAACGGCAGCCCACGACCAGAGAAAAATACTGGCCCGATCCTGTGCTCCCCTGCCTCTAACGTCGCCCCTTTAACGCCTGAACAGCAACAGGTCTGGTCGCTGGAACAATTGATGCCAGAGAGCCTGGAGCATATCATCTGTGCCAGCGTCCAGTTATCAGAGGCGCTTGATATCTCGGTACTGGAGCAAAGTCTTTACGAGCTGATTAAACGACATGCAGCATGGCGCACTGGCTTCCCCATGATCGATGGGCAGCTGGTTCAGCAGCTTCACGATCCTCAGCCAATCGTGTTGCCTGTGATAGATCTGCGCCCCTTTCCCGCCGCAAGTCGCGAGCACGAAGCGATCAAGCTGGCGGAAGCAGAAAGCCAGAAGCCGTTTACGCTAGAAGATGGCCCGTTGGTGCGGGCGCAACTGATCCAGTTGGCGGATGAGGATTATCGCTTATTGCTGGTGCTGCACCACATTATCTGCGATACCTACTCGCTCTTCCAGATTTTTCTCCCAGAGCTGCATGCCTGCTACCACGCGCTTTTAGCCAGTCAGGAACCCTCCCTCCCAGCTCTCTCCGCTCAATATGCCGATCTTGCGGCTCAACAGTATGGAGCATCCGAGGAAAATGAGGTTGTGGAAACGCATCAAGCCTATTGGAAAAAGCAGCTCCACAATGCATCTCCCGCCCTGGATCTGCCTACCGATTATCCACGTCCCGCGATACAAACCTATAGCGGACAGAGCTTCTCATTTGAGCTTTCGAGTCGGCTCACTAACGGCCTGCTGACGTTGAGCCATCAAGAAAATACGACCCTGTTTGCTACGCTGGCCACAGCTCTCCAGATCTTGCTCTATCGCTATACCGGTCAGGAAGATATCCTGATTGGCACCACGCTATCGCAGCGTCAACAGCCGGAAATGCAGGAGTCGCTCGGCCTATTTCTCGCTACCAGCCTGTTGCGCACGGATGTATCCGGCACCCCCACTTTTAGCGAACTGCTGCAACAGGTTCATCGTACGTTGCTTGAGTCCCAGGCTCATCAGGATATTCCATTTGCGTACCTGCTGCGGGAACTACAGCCAGATCGTGTAGCTGGCTATACGCCGCCATTCCAGGTCTTGCTCAGTTTTGAAGCGACATCGGCAGAGTTTCCGGCGGGTTGGAGCATCGCGAAGATCGATACGCCAACAACCAGCAGATTTGATCTCTCATTTGAATTCCACCAGCGACCGGGGGCAATCCTGGGCCAGATCAAGTACAATACAGCTTTGTTTGAGCCTGACACCATCGCTCGCTTGGCAAACTGTTGGCAAACCCTGCTCGAAGGCATCGTAGACAATCCAGCCCAAGCCATTACGACGTTACCATTGCTGACGGCGGAGGAACGTCAGCGCCAATTAATGGAATGGAACGCCACTCAGGCTGCTTTTCCTGACCATCTGTGTATGCATCAGCTCTTTGAGGAGTGCGTCGAGGAGTTTCCTGGCAACATTGCCACCGCTTTCGAGCAGGAGCAGCTCACATACTGGCAGCTCAATCAGCGTGCTAACCAGCTGGCACACTACTTACAGCGTGCGGGCGTCGGGCCAGAAGTCCTCGTCGGCATCTATATGAAACGCTCCATTGATATGCTCGTCTCGATCCTGGGCGTGCTCAAGGCGGGCGGAGCCTTTGTGCCCTTTGATGTCGGGCTGCCAGAGGAGCGCCTGAATTTTATGATCCAGGATACCCAGATGCCGATCCTGCTGACCCATCAGTATCTGGCAAAAAACGTCTCTGTTCAGAGCGTGCAACAGGTATATCTGGACACGGGTTGGCATGCCATCGCTCAGGAGGATGATGCCAACCCTGTTAGCAGCGTTGGTCCTGCCAATCTCGCGTATGTCATCTATACCTCAGGCTCAACGGGCAAGCCAAAGGGCGTGATGATTCACCATCGAGGACTGGTAAATTACCTGTACTGGGGTGGGCAGGCGTATGGGGCTAAAGATGGGCGAGGCAGCCTGGTCCATTCCTCGATCAGCTTTGATTTGACCTTCACGGGTCTGCTCATCCCTCTGGTGGTGGGTCAATGTGTCACGCTCCTGCCCGAAGGTCAGGCCGTTGAGCATCTCAGCACGGCTTTGAAACAGGGATGCGACTTTAGCCTCATCAAGTTGACGCCATCCCATCTCAAGCTGGTCAATCAGAGCCTGACGAAGGAGCAGATGGCGTGCCGAGTGCGTGCCTTTATTATCGGTGGCGAGGAGCTGCGCGGCGATACCATTATCCCCTGGCAAAAGTATGCCCCCGATACCAAACTGATCAACGAATACGGCCCGACGGAGACGGTCGTTGGCTGTAGCATTTATGAAATCCCGAACGAGACGACAATTACGGGTGGTGTCTGCATTGGTCGTCCCATTGCCAACACGCAGTTCTATATTCTGGATTCCAATCTCCAGCCCATGCCCGTCAATGTGCCCGGAGAACTCTACATCGGTGGTGCAGGCGTAGCGCGGGGCTACCTCAACCGTCCAGAGCTTACCGACCAGCACTTCATTCCCAACCCCTTCGTAGGAACCGATGAAGGGACGCGTGTAGGGACCAGATTTATCGCGTCCGAGGCGCGGCTCTATAAAACGGGCGATCTTGCTCGCTATCGTGCCAATGGAGAGTACGATTTTCTCGGACGGCTCGATTATCAGATCAAGTTGCGCGGCTATCGTATCGAGTTAGGCGAGATCGAGACGGTCTTAAGCCTGCAACCAGGGGTGCAGGAGGCAACGGTAATAGCCCGCGAAGATACGCCAGGGGATAAGCGTCTGGTCGCGTATGTTGTGCTGGAATCACAGCAACACCCCCCAACCGAAGAGCTACAAAACGCGCTGGCAAAGCAGCTCCCATCGTATATGGTGCCGTCCGCCTTTGTTTACCTGCAAGAGCTGCCGCTCACATCCAATGGCAAGGTGGATCGACGCAAGTTGCCGCCGCCAACCGCGTCCAGGGGCACGAAAGAAGAAACCTATGTGACTCCGACCTTGCTGATCCATCATCAGCTAGTCAAAATCTGGGCGGACCTGCTTGGCACGCAACGTATCGGCATCAAGGATAACTTCTTCTCGCTGGGCGGTCATTCGCTGCTGGCGATCCGCCTGATTGATCGCATTGAGCAGGCTTTTGGCAAGAAAATTCCCCTTGCCACGTTCTTCGCTGATCCCACTATTGAGCATCTAGCTGCCGCGCTTGAAAAGGAAGAGCAAACGACGGGCGAGCGTTGCCGACTGATCAGGATGCAAAGCAGAGGCTCCCGACGGCCATTTTTCTTCTTGCACGGCATCTGGACGGGAGGAGCTTTCTACTGCTTCCCTCTGGCTCGCGTCCTGGGAGCGGATCAGCCATTTTACGTCCTGGAGCCATATAAATTCGAGGCGCTCCAGGTGCCACCGACACTGGAAGAGATGGCGGCGGCGCATATCAAAGTGCTGCGTAACGTCCAGCCGGAAGGGCCATACCTGCTGGGAGGCTTCTGTAATGGCGGCCTGATTGCCTTCGAGATGGCGCGTCAGCTTCAGACAGCCGGACAGCAGCTT
>DASTZT010000561.1:0-32045 GCA_035764225.1 Ktedonobacteraceae bacterium | reverse complement strand
CCCCGCCACAGGGATGGTCGGTCGCCGCAGGGATGACCAGTAGCATTTGTTAGTGAGCATCAGGCGGTCCAGAACCACTTGCCCCTGCGTTCGTTAGCGTTCGGGTTTGGCCCAGATGCCGCGTTCGTGCATCAGCTCGATCTGTTTCTGGATCACCTTTTCGCGGTACTCGGCGTGCTTCATGGGAGCGCGGTCGAGATAGAGGTTTTTAGGGTAGATTGGTTGCTCGTAGAGCATCTGGTAGAGTTCGGTGCGTAGATCCTTCATCCAGTTATCCCACTGAGCACGGGCGCGATGATCGCGTAGGGCCTCGATGTCGATCACGCCACCCACATAGGTTGAGCCTGCCCCATAGTCCTGCTTGCCCACAATCTGCCCCTTGTAATTGATGATGAAGGAGCGGCCTCCGAAGGTGTCGATGGGCGTGTCTTCCTCTGGGAAAAGATAATAGGTGCCCATATTGGGGGCGACGATGTACATGTTGTTGTCGAGCGCACGGGCACGGCTCTGGATCTCGAAAATATCGTTGCCGGTGGCCGGGTGAGGATACGAGGCGCGATAGACCACTTCGGCCCCGTTCATGGCCAGGGCGCGAGCGTTTTCTGGATAGGAACCCTCGTTCGCCATCATAATGCCCAGCCGCCCGATCTCCGTATCGACCACAGGCCAGAAGGCGTCGAGGTTGCGTCCATATCTTTCGATCCACCAGTCGTAAATATCATGGGGGCAGACGGAATGCTCGACGGGGAAGAGCGGCGAGACCTTGTAGTGCTGCAAAATCACCTCGCCCTGCGGATTGAGGATAAAGCCCACATTGAAGAAACGGTCTTTGATTTCGGGGTGGCGGGCTTTGGCCTGGGCCATGATGAAGGCGTTGTAGGTGCGGGCCAGTTTGCCCAGAGCTTCGGTCTCTTCGCCAGGGATGTCGATGGCGCACTCGCGGGCGAACTGGACGTGATCGAGGTCGAGCACCTCGTCGTTAAAGGCCTGAAGCGCGCCCTCAGGGAAGGCGATCAGACGCACGGGGAGGTCGAGGCTGGAGAGCCAGGAAGCTGCCTTGACGAGGTGCTCCAGGTGTTCGATGTTGCGTTTGATATCGGCGCGTGTGCGAATGCCTCGCACGGTGGGAATGAGTCCGACGGCAGTGTAGGGCTTAATCATATATTCGCTCCTTTATGATGTCAGGGATCTCAAAACCGATAGAAGCAGGATAGTATAGGTGCTGTGCTATCGTCAAGCCCTCTGAAAAAGATGCTGAAACCTTCGTACCGACCCGCTTGCATCGCGTCCGATAATGAGCGATGGATTACCCCTGGCTATTGAACTGGCTGCGGCTCGTTGTAAAATGCTGATCCAGAGACGAGGGCCAAAAAGTAAACCCGCTTTAGAAGCGGGTTGAATAGGCGCGCCCAGCAGGACTCGAACCTGCGGCCAATGGTTTAGAAGACCATTGCTCTATCCACTGAGCTATGGGCGCTTGATAAGATACTAGAGCACCCCATTTGTTACTTATATAACGAATGACGTGACCATAATAGCAAGTTCCATCAGCCCATGTCAAGCATTTTTCAGAGCTGTCTAGCACTTCCCCAGTTTGATGCCATTGCAAACAAGAGCACTTCGGCAGCCATAAAGTCAGCCGTTGCGCGGTCCGTTCCTTGACAATAGCTCGCAAAGGCCATATAATAACAGTAAATCCGAGTTCAGAACTAAGGATTAAAGCAAAAAACTGACTTTCTGTGTAAAAAGTCATAGACAACACCTAACAAGTGGAGTGAGCTAATGAGTCAGGCATTTGAGCTGGAACGGGATGCTTACAGTCCTGGGTTCCACGTCGCTGAGAACTATACATTTAAGTCCGAGAAAGGGCTGAGCAGGAAGATCGTTGAGCAGATCTCCGAGATGAAGGGCGAACCCGATTGGATGCGGCAGTTCCGCCTGAAAAGCTTTGACCTCTTTGAAAAGCGCCCAATGCCGACCTGGGGCGCGGACCTGTCGGGTATCAACTTCGACGATATCTATTACTATATCAAGCCAGTTCCCCAACAGGGCAAAACATGGGAAGATATCCCATCCGAGATCAAAGATACCTTTGACCGCCTGGGCATCCCACAGGCCGAGCAGAAATATCTAGCAGGCGTCACGGCCCAGTACGAGAGCGAGGCCGTTTACCATAAAGTGCGCGAAGATCTGGAGAAGCTGGGCGTTATCTTCACCGATATGGATACAGCCTTGCGCGAGTATCCCGATATCGTGAAGGAGCACTTCGGCACCGTCATCCCGCCCTCCGATAATAAGTTCGCCTCGCTCAACAGCGCCGTCTGGAGCGGTGGCAGCTTCGTCTACGTACCAGCCAACGTGCGTGTAGAAATCCCATTACAGGCGTACTTCCGCATCAACGCCAAGAACATGGGCCAGTTCGAACGCACATTGATTATTGCTGAACCTGGGTCTTACATTCATTATGTAGAAGGATGTACCGCCCCAACTTATACTAGCGATAGCCTCCATAGCGCCGTTGTCGAAATCAAGGTCAAAGAGGGCGCACGCGTGCGCTACACGACGATCCAGAACTGGTCGAAGAACGTGTACAACCTCGTAACGAAACGCGCCGCCGCCTATCGAGACGCCACAATGGAATGGGTCGATGGCAATTTGGGCTCAAAAATCACTATGAAGTACCCCGCCGTCCTGCTGATGGAGCCGGGCGCACGCGGCGACATTCTCTCGGTCGCTTTCGCCAATGATGGCATGCACCAGGATGCGGGTGCGAAAGTTACCCACCTTGCCCCGCATACGACCTCGCAGATTCTCTCGAAGTCGGTCTCGAAGGGTACAGGGCGAGCCTCCTATCGCGGCCTGGTGCGCATCAATCCGGGTGCGCACCATACAAAATCGAGCGTTCGCTGTGATGCGCTGCTGCTCGACGAGAACGCCCGCACCGACACCTACCCGACCATTCGCGTCGAAGAGAATCAGACTGAGATTGGCCACGAGGCCACCGTCTCGAAGGTTGGCGAGGACCAGCTCTTCTACCTGATGAGCCGTGGCCTGGACGAGTCCGAAGCCTACTCGCTGATCGTCAACGGCTTCATCGAGCCGATCACTAAAGAACTCCCGATGGAGTACGCGGTCGAACTCAACCGCCTGATCCAGTTGGAAATGTCGGGCAGCGTGGGTTAAATCGATCATCAATATACGAAACGTTGTGAGCGAGGGACGCTGTTATGGCGTTCCTCGCTTTCGTCTGTATGAAACATTTTAGGGGCCGCTTATGCCACACATACAGTATCTACAAGGCGATATTTTTACATCGCCCGCTCAGGTAATCGTGAATCCAGTGAACTGTCAGGGCGTTATGGGGAAAGGGCTGGCACTGGCATTTAAACAGCGATACCCGGATATGTTTCTCACCTATCAGCGAGAGTGTAAGACTGGCGAGCTATGCATTGGCAGACCAACGCTCTATACAAAAAGCACTCCCTGGATTTTGAACTTTCCCACAAAAGATAGCTGGAAAGCCAATTCAAAGCTAGAATACCTGGAACAGGGACTGACGTATTTTGTCGGTAACTATAAGAAAGATGGTATTACAAGCATCGCGTTTCCAAAGCTGGGAACGAAAAACGGCAAACTCTCATGGGATGCAGTCGGCCCTCTCATGGCTCACTATCTTGGACCGTTAGACATCGATGTCTCCATTTATATAACAGAAGGGGACAGAGAATATCAGTACAATACTTCAACGAATGCCGCAACTTGATAGAGGAAGACATGCCTTCCCAATACGAAAAACCAATCCTCTCTTGTCACCGCCTTCATTTCCATATAAAATCACCTGACAAAGCACATTCGTAACCTACAAGCCCGCCCGGACGTACATGAACATGTGAGAGTAACGGCTCTCACTCGCTAGCGCGACAAAACTGAGAAGAGGTAGGATAGAATACGTGGCCCGCTGCCTGAACCCACGAGGAGGACACGATAACCCGGAGAAAGCTATTAGCTGTCAACGCTGCGATTTTTTGATTCAGGGAGCACAGGTTGGTATTTACGAGGTCGTTTCCTTTATTGGCGCAGGCAGCTACGGCTATGTCTACAAAGTGCGCGAACCAATGCCGCTCAGCCGCATCCTCGCCCTGAAAGTACTACGCCTCGACCAGTTTAACGAGAAAGCCCAGGCCAGCTTTTTTCAGGAAGCACGACGCATCGCCACGATGCAACATCCCAATATCTTGCCTGTCTATAACTTCGGGCAGGTAGAAGGCAGCGAACAGCCATACCTGGTAATGGAGTACGCCCCGCAGACGATCCTCGATCTGTTCCGCAAGTCGGATGGCAGCAAGCGGCTGGCCTTCGCCGAAGAACTCGTACCCTACATTCAGCAAGCCGCCGACGCGCTGCATTATGTACACACCAATGGGCTGGTCCATCAGGATGTCAAGCCGGGAAATCTGCTCATCGGGCGCAATGGACAGGTCTTGCTCTCCGATTTTGGCACCACCTTCTATCTGGGGATGCAGACCCATGCCTCGCTGGGAGAAGTAACGGGTACAGCTGCATATATGCCTCCTGAGCAATGGCAGGGCAACCCGCGCCGCGATTCCGACCAGTACGCCCTCGCCATCTGCTGCTACGAGCTGCTCACAGGTCGCACGCCCTTTGCTTACAAACGTCTGGAAGAGATGTGGAACGCGCATCTGAAAGAGCCACCACCCTCACCCCAGCAATGGAATCCACGCATTCCCGTTGAGGTCGTGGCGGTGTTGCAACGCGCACTGGCAAAAGATTATCGCCAGCGTTACCGCAGCATTATGGAGTTTGCCGAGAGCTACGCCAAAGCGGTCGAGATAGCCCTGCAACGTTATGTCTGTCAACGCTGCGGCCAGCAGAATCGTAGTGGAGCGCAACGTTGCGCCCTTTGCGGAGCCGATTACGATAACCGCCACTGCCCTTATTGTGAAATCCCTGTTCGCTTCGGCCAACGCTGCTGCACCAATTGCGGACGGCTCACCATTCCCCCAGTGCTCGTCTTCCATAGCCCGCTGGTCGGTGTGAGCGTACGCCAGGGACGTTATACCATCAAGCGCGTCCTCAAGCAATCAGAGGAGACGCATGTCATGGCGGCGGTAGCCGAAGATGCCCAGGCAAACGAACAATCTATCGTGCTCAAACGCTGGGAGTCCACCGACCTGCCCCTTGCACAACGAGCCAAAGATGTCGCCTATTACGAGCGTGCTACCGAGCCACTGACACACATCCACCACCCGCTGATCCCGACTTTACTTGATCGCTTTGCCGAGGGCAGGCATTACTACATCATCCAGACCTATATCGATGGGGAAACGCTGGAGGAACGCTTGCTCAAACTGCTCAGGCCGTTACCGGAGAGCGAAGTGCTCGGCCACATGAACTCGATCCTCAATGTGCTGATGGCTCTGGAACGTTCCAAACCGCTCTTGCGCCATTACGACATCTCGCCCGCAAATATTGTGATTGAGGGCAAGCGCAAACGCGCCTTTCTGACCGGCTTCCAGATTCCGCCCGCGCCATCGACCACGCGCATCGAGCGACGCAGCCGCACCACGCGCAAGTTGATTCTCTCGCCCTACCTGCCCGTGCAGGACAAACCCTACGACCAGCGCACCTGCATCTACGCCCTGGCCGCCACCATGCACCACGCCCTGACCAACGTTACGCCCCCGCACTATCCATCATACCCCCCCGTTCGCATGCTCAACCCCCACGTTTCACAAGGGTTAGAAATCATCCTGAGCCGCGCCTTGATGGAGGATAATACGGCTCGCTACCAGAGCTATGAAGCTTTGAAGAAAGATATCCAGGCGTTGTTGTAAGCATTACTATGCTAAAAACCCTATGAGGGCACATCTAGAGCCAGTTTATGAGCCGCAACTGAGAAATAGACACCTATCCTATTTAGTTGTATACTTGCTCAAACAGTACAAAAGCGAGGCAGCAGATGAGCAAACTTGCGCGAGACGATGAGGAGGCGCTTATCTCCCGCAGTCAGCAGGGGGATGTTCATGCCTTTAATCAGCTCGTTTTGCATTATCAGCAAACGCTCTATAGCACCGTCTATCGCATGCTTGGAGACTATGATGTCGCTGCCGATATCACGCAGGACGCCTTTATAGCTGCCTTTCGCAACATTCAGAGCTATCGCGGCGGCTCCTCCTTTCGCGCCTGGTTGCTGCGTATCGGCTCGAATATGACCTGTGACCACTGGCGACGCCTCCAGCGCCATCCCGCCGATTCCCTGGAAGCCCTGACAGAAGAGGATGAGCCACACTCTCCCGGCCTGCTCAGTTCACTGGCAACAACCGGCCTGGAAGGCAATCCCGAAGAGAATCTGCTTGCCCAGGAATTACAGGCGCTGATTCAACAAGGACTAGAGCAGCTTCCCCTCGATCAACGCGTGGCTGTGGTACTCTGTGATATAGAGGGGTTTTCCTATGAAGAGGTGGCCGAGACGACCCAGACATCGCTGGGGACAGTACGCTCTCGCATCTCGCGTGGGCGGGCACGCTTACGAAACTATTTGTATCAACACAGGGAACTTTTACCACGCGACTATCGTCTAACCAATAGTAACGATTGAGACTAAAATGGAGCATCTGCGTGTCACACAACGATTGGCATTTGACCACTGAAGAGCTATCAGCCCTGCTCGATGGGCAACTTTCTTCTGAAGAGCAGGCACAGCAGCACCTGAACACCTGTAAACAGTGCCAACTCAGGTTAGCAGATTTACGGCAAACGGTGCAACTACTTCATGCGCTACCACAGCCCCACTTGCCTCGCTCCTTCACGCTGCCAGTCAGCGACGCCGTTGTGACACCAATCTCTGCTCATCGCGATAGCGGCGTTGGTCGGCTGAATAGCCAGCCTGCTCCCCAGCTTCGTCGTCGCGCGCGGTCCGGTTACATGCGCACAACGATGCGCACCCTGAGCACGCTGGCCGCAGTCTTAGGCATCGTCTTTTTACTCTCAACGGCCCTGCCCTTCGCACAAGGTAATCCCGCCGCCGCTCCCTCCACATCTTTCGGTTCGGCACCAGCGAATACAGCCGCCGCGACGAAGGATCAGTCACAAACAGGACAGGGAGCGTTAGCAACCAAAACAGCGCCGCAGACCACTCTGACGCCTCGCGCCGTGACGCCTCGTGCGACTGCGACACCTGAAACGACAGCGCATGCCTTTCCTCTTTCAGGAACACCGGTGCATCCCTTGATCGACCTGAATAACGCAGGAGAACGGGCGCTTCTGGGGCTGGCGCTTCTGATTCTAGGAATACTAAGCCTGATTCTGCTTAGCCGTCGCAGAGCGAGCAAACGCTAAATCTGCTTTATCTATTCTTTGATACAGATCACAGATACATATCTATTTGTAGTATAGCGAGGAACACTATGCCGACAGCACAGGTCAACGATATCCAGATCTATTACGAAATTCACGGCGAAGGAGAGCCGCTCGTGCTCATTGGTGGGCTGGCGAACGACAGCGCCGCCTACACGGACCGCACCAGCATCGCCGCCAATCTCGCGCAACACTACAAGGTCATCGCGTTTGATAATCGTGGCGTAGGGAGAACCGACAAGCCCGATATTCCCTACTCGATAGCAATGATGGCTGCTGACACCGCCGGACTTATGCAGGCAATTGGCATCAAACAGGCCAACATCATCGGCGTCTCTATGGGAGGCCGGATTGCCCTTGAGCTGACGCTTGAACACCCGGAAATGGTCAAAAAGCTGGTGCTCGTCTCCACCGCCGCAAGGACAATCCAAACCTGGCAGCGCCGCCTTCTTTTCGCTACCCTATCAAGGATACCCATCAGGGGCCGATATCCCCAACCGCATTACGCCTTTGAGAGGCAGCGCGAGGCATCTTCCTCCTACAATTGCACAACGAGATTAGCTGAATTACACGTTCCAACGCTCATCCTGCATGGCAAGAAAGACAAAACGACCCCCTACCCATTAGCGGAAGAAATGCACAACCTGATCCCCGATTCCAAATTGATCACGTTTAACGGTGGTCATATCTTTTTGTTTCTCAAACAGCAAGAGTTCGTTCATGCAGTATTGGATTTTTTAGGGAGAGAACATCAAACCGCTTGAAATTTTTCTGGTGGCTCAACCAGCCCATGCATAGAGTCGCCTTTTATACAGGTGGTACTTCCCTCATCCCATTGCAATCTCACTTCAGTATTTTGTATATTTTTTACTGTAGCCTATAATTTTCTGCATATTTTGCTCATTATAGAGATAGGAAAGAAAGCATGAACAATCCAGTTCTGTTGGTTCCCCCGATCATCAATGTGATCGTCACGGGACTATTCGCAGGCGTTATTTTGCGACAGTACCTGACGCGCCATCGCATCTACCAGCTCTACTGGTCGATTGCGCTCACGATGGCTTTTCTCGCCACCATCGCCTACATCTTCATGATCGTAGTAGAGCCGACGAGCAGCGCAGGGACACTCCTATTCCGCCTCTACTACATCCTGGGCGGGGCGCTGATGCCCTCATGGCTCGGTCTGGGCAGCATCGCCCTGGTCAGCAGCCCCCGCGTCACGCGTATTAGCGTCAGTGTTCTTAGCGTCTTGAGCGTGCTGGCAGCCGTTCTCATTTTCCTGGCGAATATCGACATGGCCAAGCTGAGCCAGATCGCGGGCACACCTGGCACGGGCACGCTACAGCCAGGAGCATGGTTGGCAATGACGATCATCCTCAACACGGCGGGCGTGGTAGCGGTTGTGGGAGTTGCGCTGTATTCGGGCTGGAAATTGCTGCGTCGTCAGGCCAACGTAGGCGATATGCGCACCAGCAACGTACTCTGGGCCAATATTCTGATTCTGACCGGAGCCATCCTGAACGCGGTAGCAGGCACGCTTGCGCGTCTTCTGGGCATACAGAATACCTTCTGGCTAATTATGAGTATTGGATGGATTGTGCTCTTTGCTGGCGTGCTGCTGGCAAACCGTCGCAGCAGCACGCCCAAATTAGCGACAGTCACAAAAGAGGCTGCTCAGTTAATCAAGCAATAAAAAAGCGGGTGACGTACTATCTGACACGTCGCCCGCTTTCCTTTTTTTTCTTAGCCAGCCTGCAACTCTCCCAGCGTCACATTAACCGTGAGCTGTTGATTGCCACGATACACTTTGACGCTGACGGTATCGCCAGGATTCTTGGTCGCCAGGACATCGGTGAGGGAAGACACATTATCGATAGCAGTGTTATCAATCTGAACGATCACATCACCCGCCTGCAAACCAGCTTTTGCCGCCGCTCCCCCGTTGACAACATCAGCAATCAATACACCATGATCGACCGCCAGGTTATCCTGAGCTGCCAGGACCGAATCAACGGTTGTGACGCTCACACCCATTGCGGCACGTCCTGTATGCGCCACTTTCCCCGTATTGATGATTTGCGGCACGATCAACTTAACGCGATTAGCGGGGATCGCAAAACCAACGCCGCTGGCTGGTGTATTAAATTCAGGATCAATGGCCGTCAACGTCGGTATGCCGATCAAATTGCCCTGCATATCCACCAGCGCACCACCGCTATTACCTGGATTGATCGGCGCATCGGTTTGAATAGCATCAGGGATTCTGGCCCCTCCTGGCTCGTCTACAGGGCGTCCCAGCGCACTGATAATACCATTGGTGACGGTTTGCGTGATCCCTAACGGATTACCAATCGCCAGCACATCCTGCCCTACCCGTAGCTGCGATGAGTCCCCTAGCGCGGCTACCGCCATATTAGCAGGTGGCGTGATTTTCACCACCGCCAGATCATCAGCAGGATCGGTTCCTGTGAGCTGGGCCGTAAGCTTGGTTCCATCAGAAAGCACCACCTGGATATTTTGCGCACCACTGACCACATGGTTATTCGTGACGATATAGCCACGTTTATCAACAATCACACCGGAGCCGATAGCCGCTCCACGACCCGTATCAACATTGACCTGCACAACCGCCGGTTTCACCTTCGCAATCACCGCTTCGCGTACAGCTTCGACGTTATTCCCGGTCAAAGGAGGAACCGTCGCCTGCGTGCTCGGCCCAGACTGCAACCCACCCCCAGTGTTTCCATTAAGTGTTGGAACCGCTCCCCTTTGCCCAAACTGCCAGCCTGCAAACAGCCCAACGCCGAAGACCAGGACAATCACCAGGGTAAGCAGGAGAATAGCTCCCGTACGTAGCCCTCCACCCCTTGCTGGAGGCGGCTGCATCGTATGGTACGGATACGTTCCGGCCAGCTGACCTGGATATTTCTGCGTTGGCTCATCCGGCTGACTATTGATATTTTGATTATTTACATCTGGCTGAAGCATCGTTCCTAAACCTCCAATGTTTCCATCTTCAGAAGTCTTACTTTGTCTATTACACGTTCTAAACGCTCCATCTCTTACAATTGTATATCTTCTTAAGATGGGAGCGCCATCATCGACAACAGCTAATAACTTTTACTTATTTTATACTGTATCGAAGTATCATAAGAAAATTTTGAGGGATTTGTAAAGAGTTTGTATGGAAACCAATTACCCAGACCCAGGCTTGATTTTCTCTGGTGGGGCTTGCCCAGACGAAACGATAATGAGATAATGAGGACTCAAACAGAACAGGAGAGAACAAGAGTGGAATCGGATACGGAACATAATCAGGACGAGGGATCATCAATCACCCCTCTATCAACCGAGGAAGCAATAGCCGTGAGTACACAATCGCCAGCAGAGCTGGAGAAGATGCTGCAACAGGCAGACAAATATCTGGCAGGACAACGCTGGTCCCAGGCAGAACAAATTTTTCAGGAGCTGCTTTCCCATAATACCCATGATGAAGCAGCCTTGCAGGGCCTTGCCCAGGCATACGACGCCCTCAATCGTCACGACGACCTGCTCAGTACAGCACAAAGCATCCTTGAGATCAGCCCCAACTCGGCACAGGGATTGGCATATAAAGCGCGCGCCTTGCAAAAGCTGGAGCGCCTCTCCGAGGCCACCATCGCCAACGACCAAGCCCTTCTGCTTGACAACACGCTTGGCCTGGCCTGGATCAACCGCAGCGGCCTCCAACTCCTACAGCAGAAGTTCCCGGAGGCCTTGCGTAACGCCCAGCGTGCTGTTGAATTGGCCCCCAACGATCCCCGTTCCTGGGCCAATAAAGGCGTGGCGCTGCTCAACTTTGGGCGCTTGCTAGAAGCGTTAGAAGCATTCAATCAGAGCCTGACACACGACCCAAACGGTATCTTTTCCTTGCAAATGAAAGGGGAGATCCTCTGCAAACTGGGACGTTTACAGGAAGCTCTCCCTGTCATCCAACATGGGTTGAGCATCAACTCCACCAACGTTACGTCGCTGATCCAGGGCATACAGACATCACGCGCCCTGGAAATGTACGAACTCCTGACAGAATACGCACGACAGCTCACGACGCTGACGCCGAAAAATCCTTTTGCCTGGGATAACTACATGCGTGGCCATCGTGGACTGGGGCAATTTGAAGAGGCCAACGAGGCGCTTGACCAGCTGCTAGCCCTGGACCCTTCCAGTGTGCGCACCTGGACGCTCAAGGCCGATACCCTCTACCGCCTGGGACGCTATCGCGAGGCAACGGCCATCGCCGAGAAAGCTCTACGGATCGATCAAGGCTACTCACCCGCTCATCGCATTCATGAGAAAGCCGTGAAATTGATGTATCAGCGCAAAGAAAAGAAGAAAACGTGATCGCTCTAGACCAGCTTTTCCAGTGCAGGCAGCAACAGGTCGTCCCTATGTACTAGCAACAACGGGCGTAATCGCTCGGCCACAACCACACGGATACGGCGCTGGTGCTGCTCATAACGGGCAAGATCATCCGATTGCAGCCCCGTCACCTCAACCCACGTCATCAACGGCTCCATACCTGCGGGCGGATGGGCAAACGAGATCCATACATCCATCTCCCATCTTTCTGGGCGTGGAATGTCAAAAAGCACCTCGTAATCCGCAATCTCCGTCTCAAGGCTCGCCGCCAGTTCAGCCGCAAGTTGCTGCTCAATGCGATGCCGTCGCTCTCCGTCCCAAAAGAGGGCATCCAGGCGACTGAAGAGGCGACCAGCCAGACGGCTCACTTCCAGCACGCCTTTATAAGGGCGACGCAGTTCGATATCTCTCCCCAACGCCTGTGAACTGGCGGGCATCTCTTGCTGCGTCAGCAGGGCCAGCAGCGAGGCATCATTCAGCCCCATCAATTGATCAACGCGCAACGCATCCCGCGCAATGGCATCATGCACCGCCCGTACCAGCATCACCTGAAAAGCCCGGCTGGTATGGTGCCAGTAAATATTATCAAACATCTCCTGTCGCGCATGCAGCAACGAGTGCAGTGGGCTGATTCCCTTATGCGTCACTACAATGCGGCGCTGTCCATGCACATTCTCATGCACACGCAGAGCACCCAACAGCCGAGATACATCAACGCCGCCATAAGGCACATTGCAAGCCCTGGCATCGCGCGGCAGGTAGTCAAGCTTATCTACATCCAGCGCGCCACTCAGCAAATGGCTCAATAGCTCATCGTCCGCATTCCTTGCCCTGGCTTTAGGCGGATCAATGAAATCGGCCACCCGTTCAGGCGAGAGATGATAGTCCTGCTCTAGAATCGCGGCAATCTGACTATTTTCAATGATCGAACGCCCAACCCGCTCGTGTGGAATGATCGGCTGCCCCAGTTCCTCAATCGTGTGCGAAAAGGGATAATGCCCAATATCGTGCAGCAGCGCCGCCACAATTGCCGTCTGAATGCTGCTGACCGAGACGCCATCAAGCCCCCCATCTTCGCCACGTTGCAATAGCGCACGCAAGGCCCGCACTGTCAGATGGTAACAACCAAGACTGTGCTCATAGCGCGTATGGGTTGCTCCAGGCCAGATGCGATACACAAAGCCAAGCTGCTTAATCTGCTGGAGACGCAGAAACTCGGCAGTGCCAATCAACTTCTCCTCGCGCGGCCCCAGAGGAATAAGATCATAGAGGCTATCACGCACCGTACCAACTGGCTGCTCATCCGGTAACAGAGGGAAGCCCGCCGCATCCTTCCAATGCTGGCGCATACTTGATTGCACCGTTGGCTCAGCGCACGGCTGCTCCAGGGGTAGACGTTGTGCGCAACCGTCTTTGGAACGCTCTTCCCGCATACTCATAACTCCAATTGTATCAGGGTAGCATGTACTTGTCTATAAGGCCGCAACACGTCAGCATGGCATTACAGCCACGAGGGCAAGCGCGAGGCCCCCTCCCAGGCCCCACACCGCCCCTTGCCCCTACCGGTTCCCCACGATCTCGCATTCCCCCTATAAAAAATCATCATGGAACGGGCTGGGCGATGGTAGCACGAACGGTGGGGTTGGTAGGGGCAAGGGGGCGGGCTGGCGCGGATGTGGGGGCCTTGCGCTTGCCCTCTTGCCAGAAAGAGAAAACGTCTCATAGGTGAATGATAAGGGTGTGATGCAAGACTGAAAGTATGCGATAATAGCATACAACAGGGATAGAGAATCTGATCTATGAACATACCGATACAACAAGGAACAGAGGTCGCGATTATTGGTGGAGGCATTATTGGCTGCGCTCTCGCCTATTTTCTGCGCAAACGTGGCGTAGAGGTGATGGTCTTTGAGAAGGGAGCCATTGGTGCTCAAGCGTCAGGAGCTGCCGCTGGATTGCTTGCCCCTCTTGGACCGCTTTCTGGTCCAGGCCCATTCGCCGATCTGTTGCTAACCGGCTTTGCTCAGTTAGCCACCCTCGTGCCAGAACTGGAGGATGCGACCGGACTGCAACTCGGCTATGAGCGTCTGGGAGCCTTGCGCACCATCCGCCACCCTAAGCGTCTCGCTCGCCTCAAAAAACGCATTGCAGCCTGGCAGCCATTGGGCTTAGAGCTGCACTGGCTGAACGGTCAAGAGGCTCGCCAACTGGAACCCTCGCTCTCTGAGGAGGTCTGTGCCGCCATTTATGCCCCTCAAGAATCACAAATCAATGCGGCACAGCTTACCAACGCGTGGTATCAGGCCGCTCAACAGCTCGGCGCTCAGTTCTGCTGTGGACAGGAAGTGATCGCCGTCGATCATCAGCAGGAACGGGTGCGAGGCATCCACCTCTCAGATCACCGCCAAGTGTCTTGCCAGCATCTCGTGCTTGCTGCCGGGGCATGGACGGCTCAGTGGAGCGAGCCGTTGCACCTCTCGTTACCAGTAAGTCCACTCAAAGGGCAGCTCCTGACCATACCACAGCCAGAGCCACCACTGCGACACCTGATTTTTGGGGACGCTATCTATCTTGCCCCGCGAGGACAACAGATCCTGATCGGCGCAACGAAAGAGGAGGCAGGATTTGACGATCAGGTGACGCAGGAAGGACTCAACTGGTTACATAGCGCCGCCACGCGCTTGCTGCCAGCCCTCGAACACAGCTCGATCCATAGTTCCTGGGCCGGGTTACGGCCTCGCACCCCCGACACACGCCCCATCCTCGGCTCGGCCCCCGGCTGGGAAAACGTCACTATCGCTACCGGCCATAATAGCGTTGGGATCATTCTCAGCAGCATCACAGCAGCCACCATTGCCGAACTCATCACCACCGGACAACCCCCAGCCATCATCGCGCCCTTCGCGCCACACCGCTTTCACGCCTCGTCTCATCCAAATTAAGGGCGACTGAGCTAAAGAGGGCAAGCGCGAGGCCCCCTCCCATCTCAGCCACCACCCCTTGCCCCTACCATTTCCCCACGATCTCGCATCTCCCACAAAAAATCTGAACGGGAATCGTAATGGCGGGACGGACGCTGGTAGGGGCCAGGGGCGGCGGTTGGGCGGAGGCGGGGGCCTTGCGCTTGCCCTCTTGGGGTGCGCTGATACGAATCGCGATGATCGGATCGGACGGATGGTGGAGTTGGTAGGGGCAAGGGGCGGCGGTTGGGCGGAGGCGGGGGCCTTGCGCTTGCCCTGCACAACTGCGTATAATAACTATATCGCTGAGTATATATCTTAGGCGTAATGTCATTGCGTTCATTAGTCACTACAGGTATCAATGCAAGTATTATCTGAGCAAATAAAATTGGTCGCCATCGATATTGATGGCACCCTTCTTGATCCCCTCAAGCAGATTACGCCGCGCACATTGGCCGCCATCCGGGCTGCACAACAGGCAGGGATTACCGTCACGTTGGCGACGGCGAGACGCTACCGCAATACGTTGCCCATTGCCGACGAGTTGGGGATCGATATTCCCCTGGTTCTTTGCGATGGCGCGATGATTATGGAGCATCCACATGGCAAGGTGCTCACGACCCATCTGCTGCAAGCCGAGATTGCGCAACAGGCGGTCGAGCTGATGGCCCGCCACAATGTCCAGCCCGTTGTTCACCATATTAACGACACTATCGAGGAAACCTGGACGGGGCATCCCCAGTTTGATAATGAGTGGCTGGAGATGTACTTTGCCGCCTTCCCCGATCTGCGCCGGATGGAGCATGCCACGCTTTGCACCGGTTGGCCCGATCCGTTGCGCGTCGTCGCCTTTGCCTCCGAAGAAGCCATTTACGGCCTGATTCCCGAAATTTCCCGGCTTTCTTGCTCGTGGAATGCCGTCAAGAGCGGCAATTATGGCTGTGCAGAACTGGCCGTGCTCGACCAGGGCTGCTCTAAAGCCACCGGCGTCACTATGCTGGCGAAGCTGCTGGACATTCCCCTGGCGCAAATTATGGCCATTGGCGACAACCATAATGACCTGGAAATGCTCCAGGCCGTTGGTTGGGGCGTCGCGATGGGTCAGGCTCCTGAGGCAGTTAAGGCCGTGGCGCATGCTGTCACCGCCAGCAATCGAGAAGATGGCGTTGCCCTGGCGATTGAGCGTTATGCCTTGCGTTGAGCATGAAGCGCCGTTTCGAATTCCTTCAACCTGGCTATTTGTCTGTGATTGGGGGCTGCCTGCCAACGTCTTTGCTGCACTAGCATCAGCGCATCGTGAGCATGCATCCCGCCATGTACCAGCACCGCGCAGGTCAGCAGCACACTGCGTCCAACGCCATGCTCGCAATGGATCAAGACGCGCCCGCCATCCTGCATCTGATTATGCGCCCAGCTCGCCCCCTGTTGGAGCTGTTCTACCGTCAACGGATAGGTATCTGGGGTAGGCAAATGTAAGAGTTTAATGCCCTCTTGTGCCAGCATCTGCTCATCGTCGCAATACTCTGAGCGCGTATCCACCACATGGGTCACGCCAATCCGCCTCAAGGCTTTGACATCTTCGGGCCGGATACGACCGCCAACGGCCAGATGACCATTGACCCAGCTCAAATTCAAGGTGTCAGGCAAGGGGATATGCAAAGCTTGCGCCATCCGCTCACCCACTGAGTTCTCAGGAAAGACGTGCGCGGCAATGCGCGTCCAATAGCGATAGAGCAAGCGCACAACACCGGTAGCTGCCCAGCGCACGACAGAAAATTTGATATGAAGGCGTTCGATTTCGGGCGCTTCCGGCTGCGTCTCCTCAGACGAGATGGTCGTATCCGCTTGCTCTCCGGCTGGTGGGGGGGTTATAGGTTCTAATGGCATCATCAAAAATCCCTGTTCTATTGCGATATTGCTAAAGGAGGCTCGGTCGGGCTTCCGTGTTCGTTTCCAACATCCTGCGGTTTGTCATACAGCATCACGCGCTGCAAGGCCATAATGGCACACTCTATCATGCTATCGTCTGGCTCGCGCGTCGTCAACCCCTGCAAGGCCAACCCCGGAGCCAGCAGCCAGCGCACCACCCTGTAGCGATAGTTGCCAGCACCTAAGCGCATCAGTTCATAGGCAATGGCCGCCACAACCGGCACCAGCACAATGCGCGATAGAAGCTTAATCCAGAACGAAGGAGAGCCAACCAGCACAAAGACGAAGATGGAGATCACCACTACCAGCAATAAAAAGCCCGTTCCACAACGCGTATGCACGCGTGAGGCCCGCCGTACATGCTCGACATCCAGCGGATCTCCCTGTTCCATCGCATTAATCGCCTTATGTTCGGCCCCGTGATACCCGAACACACGCTGAATATCGGGGATGCGCCCGATCAGGTAGAGATAGCCAAGCAGCAAGCCCAGGCGAATCACGCCTTCCAGCGTTAAATTGAGCCAGCCATCACCAATCAGGTTGCGCAGCAGGCTGGTCACAAGCAGCGGTCCTAAAAAGAAGATTCCCACTACAAAAGCCAGCGAAACCAGCAACGTGAGCACGAGCGATGCGCCCCCCTTCTGTTCAGGCTTCTCCGGCAAAGTTGGCAAAGCTATCGGTTGCTCACTGGCCACACCCGGCTCGCTCCCGGCTTCAGAAGCTGGCATGCTGGCATTGAAATCGCCCATCGCCACATTGCCGGAGAGGGACATTAGCCGCGAACCCAGCACCAGCGTCTCCCAAAGCAAAAAGACGCCTCGCAGAAAAGGCAAGCGAAAAAGCTTGTTCTGATATAATTTGGCAGGCAGCGGCTCTTCATAGAGATAGGTGCTGCCATCAATCCTTCTCAGGGCCATCGCTACCGATGTGCGACCGCGCATCATTACGCCCTCGATGACGGCCTGCCCCCCATAGTAGAACTTTGCCATACCCACTCCTTTCGCTTGCTTGATCAGACTATGACTTATCGATCCGTTGCCTCTCGTCGTCCACAATCTGACGTGAGCCACGCCGAATAATGCGCTGCATGACAGGACGCTGCAAAAGAGGTCTGGGCAAATGTGTACGCAACTTCCGAATGCGAATGGCTGATCTCAAACGCCCCGACATTTTACGCTGCCGATAGTGCGCATGCGGCAAACCCCAGATACCCGCCTTATTGCAAGGGGGCAGATAACCCAAAATGCAGTTGGCGATATCAAACGACGCCCCTGGTCGGCTGATGCACCTGGCATTCGTTAGCCAGATCCGCATCTCCGGCGATCCCGGCTTAATGACCCGACGTAGAGCATCTACCAGCGTGCGCGAGTCGAGCGCCAGCACTCCCACATGATTGCTGGTCACATACTCGACATTGCCCTCTTCCTGTCCCGGCACATAGCCACTCAAAAGCACAGGTAAGTCACATGCCAGCGCCTCGCAAATCGTACCAGGGCCAGCCTTTGTAATAATGACATCGGCGGCATGCATCAATTCCGGCATATTGTGAACGAAGCCAAAGATTTTCGCCGGAACGCGCAGCTTCGAGCGTTTGCTTTGCAGGTTGGCATATAAGCGACGATTGCGCCCGGTCACGACCATGATTTGTACAGGCAAGCGCGACTGCGAGATTGCACGTACCGCCAGTTGCAAACCGCCCGCCCCATCACCACCACCAACCAGCAGCACCACCGGCAGACCTGGTATCAGGCCAAACTTGCGCTGCAACACCTCTTTACTCTCGGTCGGTCGCGTAAACTTGGGATCAATCGGCATACCAAGCACATGCACCCGCTCAGCATCCAGACCGCGCTTTAAGTATAGTTGCCGCGCCTGCTCCGTTGGCACAATATAAGCATCGACCCCTGGCGCGAACCAGGCGTAGTGGACGCTTACCAGATCGGTAACAACGGTGAGGAAGGGGATACGCATCCCCAGCTCCTGCAAGGCACGCACGGTCACATGGTTCAGCATTGGATGGATCGAAACAATCACATCCGGTTGGACAGTGGTAAAGAGTCGTAACAGACCATTGAGGATCAGGGGAGTGGCAAGAGAATTGACCGCCAGAACGGTATCCTCGCGATTGCTGCGATGAAAGAACTCGCCAAAGAGCTTCGGGTTATAACGAATGGTCGGACCATACAGCTTGACAGCTTCGCGTAAGGGGAAGCGGCTATATTCCTCAAAAACATCGACAATTTCAATGCGATAAGCAGGAGGAATCTCTGCTGCATCAGCACATTGCGCATTTGCTCCGTTATCATCTTCGTGATGATGGGTATGCCATGCTTCCTGCTCTTGTTCAGCAATAATTTTGATGGCATTACTGATTGCATTGGCGGCGCTCCGATGTCCGGCTCCAGTATCAGCAATCAGAAAGAGTATCGTACGTTGTGTGGCGTTTAGCAGTTGACTCACCCCATACACCTATCATTGCATGAAAAAAAGGGATAAAGGACCGTTGACCTGCTCCTTTATCCCTGGCGGCTACCGATAGATTACTCATTTTCAAGGTTAAAGCGTTTGCGGAAACGCTCTACACGACCGGCAGCATCAAGAATACGCTGCTGTCCGGTGAAAAATGGATGGCACTTAGAACACACATCAACCTTAAGCACCGGTTTGACGCTTAGCGTTTGAAAGCTATTTCCGCAGGCACAGCTTACTGTAGCCTCTACGTAGTTTGGATGGATTCCCTTTTTCATCATGACTCCCAATATCGACAGTTATGGCTTTGTTGTTTGGAAGGACTGGCCTCCCTCACCCCGCTGGCCCACCAAAAGATGTATCTATAATGCAAGCATGATTGTACATGCCTGACACTCATACGTCAAGATGCCTGGCTTTACTTACCCAGAACTGGCACCCGTCTCCTAGCGTTGATACAGGGACGAGTGCCAGATTTTCTTTGACCTTATGCTACTTTAGATAACACGAAATCGTGCTAATTTATGCCCACATCCCTACATTTTGCCTCAGGGAGTGTAAGGCTTCACGGCAAAATCTGCCAGGCGTTGCATATTGCCGTAGATCCAGACCACGCCCCCCTGAGCCTGGCCCGAAGTCTGATTCAGTTGCCCGACATAAGCGGATTGTGAGAGCGTCACCATATCGTTCAATGTCGTCAGCGTTGTAGGCTGTGAAAACTGAGCATTGCTGAGTTGCAGCAATTTCAGCCCATCGCCGCGTACCTGCACCAGCGCCTGATCGACATCCTTCAGCGCCGTATTGACGCGAAAAGCAAGATCGCGCTGATCCTGCGTCACATCAGGAGAGAGCAGCATCCCCGAAAGATGTATCCCAATCAAATAGACATAGCCGGGAGAGACCTCATTGTTGTACGCATAACCGGGAGGATCAGCATTTTTTGGGTCCAGCCCTAGCAAAGCGATATCCGCGTTATTTTGATTGACCAGCGGGGGAGCACTCGACGGCAATTCTGAACGGGCCAGCGTGTTGCCATCAAGATAATCCATCAGCGTGACGATCTGAGCACGGGACGTGGCAAAGTTGTTAGCCTGCCATGCATCCCTGGCATTGCCCGCTGAGTCAAAAACTTTCTGCGTATTCTGCACCAGCCAGATTACCAGACCACCATGCAGGTTACGGGCCTGGAGTTCCGGCGACTCGACCAGCAAATGGCGCAGATGATCGAGCATGCTAAAGTGCAATTGATCCCCAGGGCTGGCTGATTGCGCCAGTTCCGCGTAATAACGCCAGGCCTGCACATCCGGCGTCGGAATCGTCGGTGTAACAGACGCATCCTCTTCAGTAATCAGAAAACGGCTCGCCACATTTAACAAATTAATGTGGCTTTTCCCTCCCACATAGAGGTAATGAACACTCCCATTTTTAACAGGCAACTTGCCTAGAAAAATGGGCAATGCCTCCTCTTTCGACTTATCAGGGAGCAGCCAGGCATAAAGGCTTTTCCCGGCAGCAGGATCTGCAATACCAGAAAGATCTATTTGCACCTCATCATTAATGCCTTGCGTACTCAAGTGCTCATTCAACTGCCCACTGCTGACAAAAAACGCATGCCCGACAACCCCTGATGATGCCTGATTGTGCAAAAGCGCATAAGAGCCTAGTCCCGTGACCAGCAAGGTAAGCACCAGCAGAAAGCCAAGCGTGACATACACGGCATTGTTTTTTCGGCGCTTTCCACGTCGTCCACTGGGAAACGAAGTCACCGGGAGCGGCTGTGGAGCTTTGCTATCTAGCTCTCTCTGTTTCTCATCTACAGAAATGGTCCGGGTGGGGACCGTTGCGGAGCGCGCACCAGAGGAAATCGGTGACGAGGAAAATGGAGGCGTTTTCCCCTCACTTACAGGCCTGACAGGTCGATCTTTTTCTGCCTGCTCCACCAGATGACTGAGCCGCTCAGGAACTGGAACATGGAGCGCCTTTGCCATCGCAATGGACATTGAGGAGGCGCTGGCAAAGCGTTCTCCCGGCTCTTTGGCCAGGCTCCGCATCATCACATTTGTCAGGGCCGGAGGAATATTCGGGTTAATGAGGGCTGGCGATGGTGGCATCGCGCTGGCATGCTGCATCATCAGCGCCACCGGTCTGCTCCCCTGAAAAGGCACCACCCCGGTACAGATTTCGTAAAGCAAAACGCCCAGAGAATAAATATCGCTGCGCTCAGTCGCTGGTTGGCCTTTTGCCTGCTCCGGTGAAATATAAGATAACGCCTCAATCGAGCGGTTTGGGAGCAAGCCAGCCGTCATGCCTAACATTCTCGCAAGAGCAAAATCGGTCACTATTGGCGCAACGTTCCTCCCTGTTGACGCGGGAGATCGTCCTATGATGATATTGGTCGGTTTCAAGTTGCCATGTACCACCCCATTTTGATGGGCATGGTCAATTGCCAGACTAACGGACGAAAAAAGCTGGACAATATCCGCCCACGGCGGCATCATGCCTGAACGCGGCATACTCCGCATATAAACCGCCAGCGCCTGCCCCTCTATATAATCCTCTACAATATATGCCAACGTCGTGTCAGGATGCTGCACCGGGATAAGGCTCGCTTCGTGAATCTGGACAATATTGGGGTGACGCAGAGAAGCAATAACCTCGACTTCGCGGGAGAAAAGCAGAGAGAAATTAGGATAATCGCGTGTATTCACCGACAGTAATTTAAGGGCTACCTCGCTTTGCTGCCTGGGATCGTAAGCCTTCCACATGCCCGAAAAACTGCTACGACCCAGACGCACTCGCAACTCGTATCTTCCGATACGCTGTAGATCTGCGCCAGTATTGACCATTGTACATAAAACTCCTCTGCGTGTAAAAAACTGTCTCCATCGCGGAAAAAGAGATCCGAAAGAATAGTACGCAGAAAATGACAAGTGTATTATACAAAAGTTTCTCCGGCTCAAGATATCCTATAAGCTTATCTATAGGAATAACGGGCTACTTACTCAGGTGCTAATTACTCCTACGCATACCAGCACATTATCTCAGCCAGAAAAACGCCCACCCGCCAGAACTCCATCTTAATATCTTACGAGCGCAAGTTACGCTCAGGGTGTGATACACTACAGCTAGAACAACCATACGTGTTTTAGTACACCCATAAGGATGCTTCATGATCGAACGATATACCCTACCAGAGATGGCTGCCATCTGGTCCAACACCCATAAAACCGATAAATGGCTCCAGGTTGAACTGCTGGCCTGCGAAGGCTGGGCACGCGAGGGCGTTATTCCCCAGGAGGCCATTGAAAAGATACGCCAGGCCAATTATAACTTGCTGCGCATGCAAGAAATTGAAAAAGAGACGCATCACGACGTTATTTCATTTCTGCGCTCTATTCAAGAGCAGCTTGGCCCGGAGGGACGCTTTATTCACCTCGGCCTGACCTCCTCCGACGTGCTTGATACTGGGCTGGCCGCGCAAATTAAAGAGGCTGGCGAACTGCTCACCACCGCATTGAACCAGCTGGTGGCAGTTGTGACAAAAGTGGCCATAGAGCATAAATATACCCTGATGGCTGGGCGCTCTCACGGCATCCACGCCGAACCAATTACCTTTGGCCTCAAGCTTGCACTCTGGGTCGATGAACTTCGCCGCCACCAACTTCGCCTGAGCGCCGCCCTTGAGCAAGTCACCGTCGGGAAAATTTCCGGCGCAGTTGGCACCCACGCCACCGTGCCTCCTCAGATCGAAGAGTTCGTCTGCGAACAGATGGGGCTGGGCGTTGCTCCTATCTCCAGCCAGATCGTGCAAAGAGATCGCCACGCCCACTTTATGACGACCTTAGCCCTGATCGGCAGCTCGCTGGAAAAGATGGCGCAGGAGATTCGCCACCTTCAGCGCACCGAATTAAGCGAGGCATTCGAGCCGTTTGGCTCCGGGCAACAGGGATCGTCGGCCATGCCCCACAAACGCAATCCAGAGTTGTGCGAGCGCATTTGTGGGCTGGCACGCATCCTGCGCGGCTTCGCGGTCACAGCAATGGAAAATGTCGCCCTCTGGCACGAACGCGACATCAGCCACTCGTCGGCGGAACGCATCATCATTCCCGATGGCTGCACGCTGTTACACTATATGCTGCACATCTTCACCCGCGTCATGGATGGACTGGACGTAGACGCTGAACGTATGCTCACCAACCTTAATATGACAGGGGGCCTTGTCTTCTCACAACGCATCCTGCTCGCCCTCATCGACAAAGGTGTGGGACGCCAGGAAGCGTACAAAATGGTGCAGCGTAACGCCAAAAAGGTCTGGGCGATGGCCAGCAAAGGGATGATCCAGGAACCAGCCCTGCTCAATGCCCTCAGCAGCGATCCTGAGGTCGCCAGCTATCTCTCACGTCAGGAGCTAGAAGAACTCACAAGTACTGATTACTATACTAAGTATATCGATACCTCGTTTAAACGCATAGGGTTGTGAAAATCGTAGGGACAGGCACAAAACCTGCCCCATATTGTACACCTCGGCCTCCTCATCCTCGTACCAGTAGCAGTAGCGAGAGATTTCTGGAGGTCGAGGCATTGCCAATACTCTACAGAGCTAAGGACGATACCCGCTTGATTGGCTCCACGCAGGAAGCTATCAAACCGCTATTTGTATCAAAAAAAAAGCAACTTGTGTTTCCCTTGTTGCTTCTCTTCGCATGCGTTTTTGAGCTGTTCTACCTGCTCATCATAGCCCTTTCGCCCCTGCCAGGATTGCATTTAAGCAATTCGCCGCTCAGCACTGAATGGACATGGACGCTGCTTCCTTCACAACTATTAACAACCTTGCTCCATCCCCTGATGACGCCATCTTCTAGCTCGTGGCTACCATCCTTGCTGCTTGGGATACTCTTTACGGCTGCGGCTACGCTGTACGCAGCCGCTATTATCATTATTTACCGCTCCCGTCATACCATGACGAGGGATCGGCGCTACCTCTACTTACTACTCGGTGGCACAGTCATCTTCGGGCTAACGCTGCTGCTCCAGCCTATGCTCTTTTCAGACGATGTGTTTACCTACATCTTCTCAGGGCGCATTCTCACCATCTATGGAGCTGATCCGCTCAATACCGCTCCGTTCCAGTTTCCCCATGACCCATTTATCCGCTGGGTCATCTCAGGGCGCGGCAGCCCCAATATTTACGGCCCTTTGTGGCTCTGCATCGCCTCACTGCTCGTCAGCATCAGCAATAGTCCGGTCATCACCTTGCTCATCTTCAAAGCCACAGCGTTACTCGCGCATTTGCTCAACATTGTGCTGATCTGGGCCATTCTCGGCAAAATCGCCCCTGATCGCCGCCTGATCGGTACGCTGCTCTACGCCTGGAATCCCCTGGCGCTGATCGAGCTGGCGGGCAGCGGACATAGCGAAGGCGTCTTGCTCAGTCTTCTGCTGCTCGCAGTTTTGCTCTCCGTCCAGCAACAAGGACGCTGGTACAAATTCGCAGCCCTGATTGTATTCGGGCTTGCCATCAGTACCAACCTGATTACGTTGTTGCTGGCCCCGCTTTACAGCTGGTTTGATCTGCGTAGCGAGCAAAATATCGTGCGCGTATTCTGGGGCTTTGCCTGGCGCATGCTCGTCATGCTCATACCAGCTCTGGTCATCTCGCTGCCCTTCTGGCGCGGCTCATCCACATTCTTTGCCATCACTTCAGCCGTAGACCTGAACCATTTTGTGCATGCGCCGGTAGGCACTCTGGCGATCCCGATTCGCAGCCTGTTTGTAGCCGTAGCGCAATGGGGCCACTTTCCGCCATTCTTGCATCCCGTCATCGCTGCCGATACGACGCTGCGAGCATCCGCAACGTTCATTTTCATCCTGATCTATACCCACCTCTTCGGCCAGGTACGTCATGCTCCTATTACTATCGCTGGCATGCGCTATAGCCCTGACGTGGATCATGAGATGAAGCTCCCAGGATTCGGCGTCTTGCTCAGTAGTTGGGCCATCGGAGTATTCTGGTATATGGTACTGGTCTCTGGTTGGTTCTGGCCCTGGTACGTACTCTGGCTGTTCTGGGCTATCGTATTGCGTCGCCTGGATGCCTTTACTATCGCAATGCTTATATTGACAGAAACGGCGCTCTTTCTCTATCCCTTCGTTGGATTTACTAAAGACCCGATTGCCACGTATCAAGCGGCCCTGATCTTTGGCCTACCACTGATCTATCTCATTATTGCCACAAGCAGGCAGAAATTAGCAGCGCCACAAGCAGAAAGGACCGCCGATTCGTATGAGCGAGGAAGTGAAACAGCGCAAGATTGAACATGTTAGCGTCGCCCTGGGACAGAATGTATCCGCTCCACAACGCGCCAACTGGAGCGATATTTCTTTCGTTCACCAGGCGCTACCAGAGGTAGACCTGGACCAGATTGATACCTCCGTCACCTTCCTGGGCCGCCAGTTACACTACCCCATCTTTATTTCATCGCTGACCGGAGGACACCCCGACGTTACGCATATCAATCGGAACCTGGCACGCGCGGCAGAACAGTACGGGTTGGCGCTAGGCGTCGGCAGTCAGCGAGCCGCGATAGTCAATCCCGATCTCGCCCATAGCTATGCCGTGACGCGAGAATATGCTCCCAACGCTTTCCTGATTGCGAACATCGGCGCACCCCAATTGATCGCTCAAGCACGCCACGCCGCTTTCACCTTAGACCAGATCCAACGCGCTATCGAGATGATCGCCGCCAACGCCCTCGCGATTCATATGAACAGCCTGCAAGAGGCCACGCAAGCAGAGGGAGATCGCCGCGCAGTGGGAGAGGCTGCGGCGCTTAAAGCCTTGACCGCTCAAATCGGCGTTCCGGTGATTACCAAAGAAACGGGAGCGGGTGTGAGTCGCGAACAGGCACTTTTATTGCGATCCTGCCATGTTGCTGCGATTGATGTAGGCGGAGCAGGCGGGAGCAGCATGCCGATGATGGAAGCAGCTCGCTCGCAAGCACGCGGTGACGAACAGACGATGAATCTGGGCTTGCTCTACCACGATTGGGGCATTCCCACCCCTATCGCCCTGGTCGAGGCGAACGTCGCTAAGCTCCCCCTGATCGCGACCGGCGGCATACGCAACGGCTTAGACGCAGCCCGCGCTCTCGCTCTGGGAGCAACGTTAGTCGGCATAGGCTTCCCATTCCTCAAAGCTGCCAGCGAAAGCTACGAAAAAGTATGCGAACTGCTGGAAACCATTGTGGCGGAGATGAAAGTAGCCATGCAATTGAGCGGAGCCGCCAACATTGCGGCTCTGTGCGACACCGATATCGTCGTCACGGGCGCAACCCGCGAATGGCTCACATTGCGCGGCTTCGAGAACGAGCTGAAGGAGATGGCACGGCGCAACCAGCAACGCTAAACGGGCTGATCTTCTGCGCCACTAGCATAATGAGCCAGTTCTTGCGGCGTGTTCACATTCACAAACGAGCGCAACTGTGGATCATACTCACGTAGTTGCGCCTCTTCTATGTAACGCACTTTGGCCACTGTCAGCAACGAACGCGGGTCGCGCCTTCCCTCGCGCAAACGCTCCTCAATTACCGGAATGATCGTACGCGGATACACAGCCAGCAAGACTTGCGCCACCCCCTGAACCATCGGCACAAGCAAGGCATCGTCCGGTGCATGAGCGAGCAGGCAGGATACGACAGCCGGTTGCACAAAAGGCATATCCACCGCCGTCACCAGCGCGTGCGATGCATTCATCGCTCTTAAGCCGCTCCACAGGCCCATCAGCGGCCCGACGCCAGGCACTTCGTCAAGCACAATGCGCCTGTCAGAACCCGCCAACTCTCCTGCTTGCGCAGCATCGCGAGCAACAAGCACAACTTCGCTACAAAACGCATTGAGCAGCGTCACCAGATGCTCTACAAAGGTGATCTGTTCATTGCCAGGGAGAGGCAGGAGGGCCTTTTCCTTGCCCATACGCCTGCTCTGACCTCCCGCTAGAATAATGCCCGCAACAGTCAACACCGGCTCCCCAACCTGACAGTTACCTGGAGGCTGCTTTAGCCCTACGTTTGTTGCTGCTCTTCGGAATATATTGCTGGCGATTCTTATAGGCCAGATAATTCGCCCGCTCCTCAGGATATTTTTTGACCAAGTACACAATCCACACAATCGCCCAGGCGAGCAGGCTGAGCAGCCAGAGATAGCGCCAGAAACGCCAGGCGAAGAAATACCCATCCAGGAAGACACGCGCAAAGATTATTGGCAGGCCGATAAAGCAGATAATCGCCAGCCAGCCAAGATAACGATCCAGCATATACTTCACCAGATGACGGCTCTTCACAAAACGCTTACGGCCCTCGAAGGTGTAATAGAAGACGATCAAAAGGCCGACGCAGCAGAAAATGAGCCAGGGCCAGAGGAAATGAAACACCTCCGGGCCACCCGAAGGACTCGAAGCCGTCTGAGGATCATCAAACAACCAGTGATATAAGTCAATGTGCATGAGTATCTACTCCCTTTTTCGCGTATCCACACTGTACGACTGTCGATTATCATAGCATGGATAGCCTGCGGAGTCTAGAGGATAGAGCGTCTCTATCCTCTACCATGCAAGCATAAGAAACAACTTGCTCTTCAGATGGTTTACCAGTGAGGTCGTGCGGGAATGGGGGAAGTTGGGGCCGAGATAGCAATATGCCCCCCTAGCATATAAAACACTACAGCAGCCACTACCAGGGCCAGCAGCACCAGTAATGTCGTCGAAATAACAAAACGTGTAGCCATATAAAAGCTGCTCCTTTCCAAAGCATTTTGAAAACCGTCGTCACGGGACTTATCCCCATTGTATAAGGCTTGTCTGACGCGTAAGCTTGCAGATAGGAAATAAGTCACCACAGATGGTAAAGAAAAACACAGTTTGAAATAAAACAATAGACGCTGCTTTGGCGTTGTATAATGGAAGAACAACATCAAACATGACCATCTATTTCACGAGGGAGCGTTCGGATGCGAAAAATAGCGATACTGGCAGAGGGTGCATTCACATGGCGTAGCGCCAAAACAGCAACGGGCGTCATCCGCTACGGCAAGGACCAGGTCGTTGCGGTCATCGACAGCACGCGTGCAGGCAAGAACGTTGCGCAGGCGCTTGAAGCTCCCGTCGGTGCCGGTATCCCTATTGTGAACGACATTCACGCGGCCTTCACCTATCAGCCAGACGCACTGATGATCGGCATTGCCCCCGTTGGCGGCGAGCTTCCCCAATCCTGGCGCTGGCAACTGCTAGCAGCCATTGAAGCCGGTCTTGACATCATCAGCGGCCTGCACTTCTTTATTTCCGACGATGCAGAGCTGCGCGAGGCTGCTGAACAGCGCGGCGTCACCATCTGGGATGTGCGCCGTCCACCCGACAAAAAACTCGTCGCCAGATACATCCCTCACCGTCCTGGCAGTCATACCATTCTGGCAGTCGGTTCCGATTGCGCTATCGGCAAAATGACCACAATGCTAGAAATCAACCAGGAGGCGCAGCAACGAGGACTTAAAAGCGTCTTCGCCGCCACAGGCCAGACAGGCATTATGATCGCTGGTTCCGGCTTACCCGTAGACCGCATCATTAGCGACTTTGTCGCGGGCATGGTCGAAGAGATGGTGCTTGATCTCGCGGAGCACTATGACTGGGTTTTTGTCGAAGGGCAAGGAGCCTTAAATCACCCCGGCTATTCGCCAGTGACCCTCGGCCTCATTCACGGCTCCATGCCTGACGCCATGATCCTCAGCCACAAAGCAGGAGCGACCACCATCGACGGCTACAGTAACTGTCCCCTGCCCTCGCTCACCCGCGTCATCCAGATCAACGAAGAGGCTGTGAGCTGGCTGCGTCCCGACCGTAGCAGCAAAGTTCTCGGCCTCTCGCTCATGACCCCCGGCATGACGGAGCAACAGGCCCTTGACGCCATCAAGCAAGCCGAAGACGAAACCGGCCTGCCCGCCACCGATGTCTTCCGCTTCGGCGCTGGCAAACTGCTGGATGCAATTGTTGAGCACTTTGCTTAAAATGGGATTATCCTTCGCTTTATTTTGCATGTAGCGAGTTCAGAAGGACAAACGCCCCCACGCCGCATACTACTATGATGACGGGAACAAGAATGAACATAAGTTTGCGTTGCTGCAGGGGAAAGGTATTGAAAGCAAGAATGAGAGCGCCTATCACAGCAATGATTGCAATAGCATAACAAACGGCAGCATAAGGCTTGAGCATCGTGGAACTCATGATGGCAAAGACAAACATCAGGAGCAGTGTGACTAATAATCGTTGTTTAAAGCTTATGCTCATAGAATGTTCTCCTTTCTTTGGCAGGGACTGGCCAGCGACCTTCCTACTTGAAAATTAGGAATTGCCAACCATTCCCCTTTAACCCTATTTTTTAGAATCTAGGTTCGGCGCATAGCTGTTGAACTTTTATGAACAGTTCGTTTCTCTGTACTTATGGCTTGTGACGCATCCTTGATCTCAATTAGAGCATTCTGCGACACAAAACCCAGCCACACCACCTGTTAGGCCCGCTGCGCTAGCAATACAAATGACACAACCGAGACCTGCTGTCCCAAGACAAGCGATTGCACAAGCAACACCTACAGCAGTAATTACCCAGCCTGCAATTCCCATACTCGATAAGCAACTATTAACGCATCCCTACCAATCTCCACTTCCAGCAGGCGTGCTGTTTCCTGCTGATCCAGTTGCAAGCATCTGGCTAACTCCAGCACCATGCCTCGCGTATCGGGAAGGCGATCCCCTCGCTCCCAGGCTCCAACCGTATTGCGATGAACCGCCAGTCGCTCCGCCACCTGCTGTTGTCCAATATGCTTCTGCTTGCGAAAAACTTTGAGCAGTTCCCCAAATGATGCAACGTTTTCAGACTTCATATGCAAATATTTCCTTTTCTAGATAAACAGGTATTTTGAATATATGATTACTGAAATTTATTAAATGTCTTGTATCATATAAAACGCATAAAAGCTCTTCCAGTAACACAAGAAGAGCTTCAAGAAAATTTTATCTATACTTTGAAGTGGCGCTTCTATATTTATGTGCGCGGCTTTACCCCCAAACCGGGCGTATCGGGCAGGATCAGTTTGCCATTTTTGACGATCACACCCAGATAGGGATCGTTATCGATCAGCAGATTGCCGTCGAGGTCGGCGTAATCCACCAGTGGGGTCAGGTGGGCTGCGGCGGTGATGGCGATGGAGCTTTCTATCATGCAGCCAAGCATGACTCGCAAGTTATGAGCGCGCGCCACATGGATCATTTTCAAGGCGCGGTTGATGCCTCCGCATTTCATATACTTGATATTGATGCCATCAACGTGCCCGACCAGCCGAGGGATATCATCTACGGTGACGGAGCTTTCGTCGGAGATGATGGGAAGCGACACATTATCGCGTACCAACTTGAGCCCGGCGAGGTCGTGGGCAGGCACGGGCTGTTCCACAAACTCTATATTGTAAGGAGCCAGAGCATTGATCTTGTGAATGGCCTCTTTAGGCGTCCAGGCCGAGTTGGCATCCACACGCAGCGTCGCCGTTGAGACCTCGCGAATGGCTTTGACGATCTCAAGATCGTGCCTGGTGCCAAGTTTGATCTTCAGAATGGGATACTCTTTCGCTGCCAACGCCTTTTTCGCCATCTCCCCAGGCGCATCAATGCCGATGGTGAAGGAAGTAGCTGTAGTCCGCTCCGGGTTGAGGCCCAGCATCTTATAGACAGGCACGCCCAGCACTTTGCCCACGATATCATACAGCGCCATATCCACAGCCGCCTTGACGGAGGGATTGAGGCCGATAATTTTATCCAGCTTTTGCAAAATATCTTCGATCAAGAAGGGATCATCGCCCAGGTTGCCCGCGAACAGTGCAATACAGGCCAGAGCCGTCTCCGGGCTTTCCCCATAGTATTCGGTTGGAGAAGCTTCGCCATAGCCCGTAATATCGCCATAATTGAGCTGAACAATCACATTAGAGGAGGTATATTGTACGCCCCTTGAAATGCGAAAAGGCGTACTGAGTTTGAGGTCAACAGGTTTGGCGTCGATATGCAGCATGGTATTTTTCCTTATTCTGGTCTATAGCACAGCTTCAAATTCTTCCCTTTTATAGTAGTTGATAGTTCATCGGATGTCTATAGGCGTGGACATGCAAAACGAGTCTGGTATGTGTTAGATACCAGACCCGCGATAAAGTGAGGAGGGAGAAGAGCTATTTCATGACGGCTAAATCTGTTGTCGCCACGAACCATTTCCCACCTACGCCTTGACCAGTGGTCTGACCAGGGGCTGTATCTTTGGCGTAAGTGTAGAGTAAATGCCCATTGAAAGTTACCTGACTTCCATTGGCATCCTGCAATACAGCTAACGTCCCTTTGGACAGTCCCTCAGGAGTGGGCTGACCCGTTCCAGTGGACAGCAGGGGAGGCCACACTGAAGCACAACCAGCTGTACAGGCTGATGTCGTAGCAGTATCCGGTGTGAAATAGTAGAGAGTCATACCTTTTTCGTCGGTCAGGATCGTCGCGGTCTTGCCAGCAACGGTTGCCTGGGCAGTTTTAAGGACCGCAGCCGACAGATCGGGCGTAGCCACGAACCAAATGCCACCTTTACCGTTACCAGTGGCATCGCCAGGAGCCTTGTCACCAATGAAGGTATACAGCAGATGGCCGTTGTAGGTGATCTGATTACCGCCGGAAACCTGCAATGTAGCAAGCGTACCGGGTAACTGCGCGCTGGCAGTGGGCTGACCTGTGCCAGTGGACAACGCGGCTGGCCAGTTGACAAGACATTGGCCTGTGCAATTTTGTGTTGTTGTTGTATCCGGCATGTAATAGTAGAGGGTCATGCCTTTGGCGTCGGTCAG
>DASTZT010000560.1:0-3030 GCA_035764225.1 Ktedonobacteraceae bacterium | reverse complement strand
AGGCCGTCTGGCGTATCAGGCTGATTGTGGCATCTTCTGATCTACCTGGCAGAGAAGAGACTCCCAGGCGTAGACGGGTTAAAAAATATCACGGGCGATTGAGCTTCAACGTATCCCCCTACGAACCAACCTGGGGAGATTGTGCTCCCTAACCCTCTTCTTTGTAGGCGTGCAGTGTCAACGCCAGACCTTCAGCAAATGCAACCGCCGGCTCATAGTGCAAGATCGAACGCAGCAGCGAGATGTCCGCCAGACTCTCTTTTACATCGCCACGACGAGCTGCCTCATGGATAGGATGTATTGGCCGGCCCACAATAGAGCCTATTTCGGCCAGCAGAGCATTCAGTGTGACTCTAACTCCGGTACCAACATTTAATACTTTGCCCGCAGCTTCGGGGACCATTGCCGCCAGGAGATTTGTCTCGACGACATCGCTGATGTAGATAAAATCCCGTGATTGCTCTCCATCCCCATACACAACTGGCGTTTGGCCCGCAAGCACAGCAGAGATAAAGCGGGGGATCACCGCCGCATACTCGCTCTGGGGATCCTGTGCGGGACCAAACACGTTGAAATAACGCAGTGCGACCGTCTCCAGGCCATAAATAGCATGCCAGATACGACAGTAGGACTCTGCTGCCAGTTTTTGCACGCCATAGGGCGAGAGCGGTTGCGTTGGCAGAGCTTCCGTTTTTGGAGTAACCTGGAGATCTCCATAGACCGCTGAGGACGATGCCAAAATAACACGCCGCGCGCCCGCATCTCGTGCCGCCAAAAGGACATTGAGGGTGCCGGTCACATTGCTGGCATGAGTCATCTCTGGCTCCGCAATACTGCGCGTTACAGAAGCGACAGCCGCATGATGGAGGATAACTTCAACGCCCCGGCACACACGGTGGAGCGTATCTCCATCTCGCACATCGCCATCGATCCACTCCACCTCTTTCAGCACATCGGCAATTCTCTCGCGCCCCCCGGAGGAATTATTATCGAGAACCCGTACCCGCTCGCCTCGTTGTACGAGTGTGCGGACCAGGTGAGAGCCAATAAAGCCACCCCCACCAGTGACCAGATACATTTGTTGCTCCTTACTTCAACACCCATAAATAGGCAATCCTTATGAAGACATTGCCCGATATTTGTTTCTTCGTGCTATGCCTGTAATAAGGCCACATATAAACGCGCTATGTTCAATTACAATCAAAGGCAAGAACGTGAGCGCCAGCCAGATACTCACCTGCTGTGCATACGAGAGTGCAAGAAAGGGAGAAAGTGCCACTGCTCCGCCGTGTCGTAGCAATTCCATCTCAGGTGTGCGACCATTCTTCCAATTACGCGATAATACCGAGTTGCCATAGCCGTAATGATACAGATCCTTCACCAGACCGCGAAGCGAGACTGGCGTGCCATAATGGGTCACAATACCTTGCTCGGCCAGCACCAACGTATACCCTTCCTGGATGAGCCGAAAGGAAAGGTCAGCGTCTTCCCCCCACACACCTTTATACTGGCTAAATCCATTCACAGACACGAGAACCGAACGGCGGAAAGCCACGTTGGCCGTCAGCAAGTAATCTACCTGCCCATGACGCACGCGATGGCGAAAAAATGAGGCAGCGTCGAGATACTGGGCGACCCACCCCTTTGGAACGATATTGACGAGCGGTCCTCCGACACCATCCGCATCGGATGCAACAAGAGTTTCAACAAGCTGCTCCAACCAACTGGCCTCTGCTACACAATCGGAGTCAATGAACGCAATCACATCGGCTTGTGATGCCTTGATCCCAGCATTCCGGGCGCTCGCTGGTCCCTCATTCGCCTTCTCTATAATTTGAAACGCCCCAGGCCATCCACGTAGCATCTCCCTGGCTCGCTCCGACGTGCCATCGGTTGAACCGTCATCTACGAGAAGAATCTCGTAGCGCTCCAACGGATAGGTTTGTGAGCATAAGGACGCCAGACACACTGACACGAAGTCTTGCCGGTTATACACAGGTATAACAACGCTGACGAAAGGTACTTCCTCAGATGTGCGTGGACTTACGCAGGGCGACATTTTCATTTACACCAGCCAGGTCATAGGTATCACCTCAGCGATACTGCGGCTCAGCAAAGCGATACATCCTCAACAGTCGCATATCAATTACTATGCTCCCATCAGGGGGGGATGATACATCCCCTGGAGAGGCGACAACAATGGGGATATCTGCTTTCGCTGGGGCTAGCTCACGAAGGACGAGGTAGACCATTGGCCCAGGTGCCCAGGGCTGGCTACAAGAAGCGAGGCCAAATTCATCGTAACGAACGACTGGTGAGATGCTGTCACTCCAAGAGCAGGGAATGACGTAGATCCTCTTGACAGTTGCCAGCGACCCCGTGTTCAGTTGACTTACGATAAAACTGAGTTCTTGTTCTTGAGGTAAGACAAAATAACGCGTGACATTTCGTGCGGCCACAAGCCCACCAAAGATAACCACAACGAGCAGGATTGTTGTTGCCAGAGCGCCTGGCTGCACCCGGATAAATGGCCTTTGGATTTTCAGAGGCCCTATCTGAATCCTCAGAGATTCCATTTGGAGCCTGGAGGAGTGGAAAAACCCTAGAAGAGCTAATCCTACATACAGGGCAATGAGGGCAGTTAATGCTGCCTGAGTACGATACGATGCCCAGCTTTCCTCAACAATCAGATTTGGAAGATAGCTGAGCGGTACAAGGACAACGGCGATGAGCAATTTGCTAAGTCGCTCAATCAGCTTTCCGCGTAGAAACAGGAAGAGTCCGGCAAAAGAAAAGACTCCAACGAACACTGCAATCGAAACTTTCGGTAACAGATTCCACAGATTAAGCGCATCGGGCAAAGGTTCTTGAAAGAACCAGCCTGCCTTAGCTGGAATATCAGTTACCAGTTGAGTGCGTGATCCTGCGAGAGGAGCGCCATAGAGCAATACTGGCAGGGTCTTGGCAGCTATAAAGTCTATTCCAAGGGCTATCATAAGCATACTGCAATAGACAAGAAACCGCAGCAAA